>JBKJSI010000035.1:0-5424 GCA_046595915.1 Pirellulaceae bacterium | reverse complement strand
CTGAACTAGTCATCGATATTCACTGCGTTACGCGCTGGTCGCGACTTGGGATGCGCTTTCGCGGCGTGTTGATGGCTGATCTCTTTCGCCAAGTGAAGCCGCTTGTGAATGCGAAGTACATTTCTTTTATCGCTCACTCGGATCGTGATCATTCGACTTCTCTGCCGCTTGCCAGCGCTATTGAATTGGGAACGCTATTGGCATGGGAAGCGGATGGCGCCGCCATTTCTAGCGAACATGGCGGGCCGCTGCGGACGATTGTTCCTGGGCGGTATTTTTACAAGAGCCTCAAGTGGCTGAAGCGGATTGAGGTGCTGCAGCAAGATCGGCTCGGTTATTGGGAGGCCGAGTCGGGCTACCACAACGAAGCCGATCCTTGGCGAGAGCAGCGCTATGCCGCTGTAAATCTCAACAAGGCGGAGGTCGCCAAGCTTCTTGCGGCCCGTGATTTTTCTGGCAAAGATTTGCGAAGCGTGGAACTCTCCTCGGCGGATTTGCGGGGCCTCAAAGCGGTGAAGTCACTCCTTCGCGATTCACGGTTTCGCGGGGCCAATCTTGAAGGGGCGGATTTTACTCAGGCGAATCTATCCAATGCCCAGTTACTGGGCGCGAATCTTCGCGGCGCTAACTTTCGCGACGCCGATGTTGAGGGTGCGGATTTTACTTCGGCGGATTTGCGCGGTTGCGATTTTCGTGGAGCCTCACTATTTGGGGCCACTCTTCACACGGACGGCGCCACGGCGGCGCGTGTTGATACGACGACGAGGTTCTCCTTATCGATCTGGGATCAGCTCACGCCAATGCAGATTGAGTTTCTCAAAGCACTTGGGCCGACGATTGAAGAGTAGCGAAAACCTGGAGAAGCGGACTTTGCGGCGACGAAGAGAATCCATTGCGACGACGCGGCGACAGTGGAGGTGATTCTCATGCAAGCAACGAAAGCACTCGTGTTATCCCTTGGACTTCTGGCGATCGCCGGGTTTGCCAACCACGCCGCCGCACAGCAGCCCACTTACTTGGTGCTGAAGCCAACGAGTTTGGTGGAACCGGATTGCGAAACAACGAAGTGGAAACCGTCCAAGAATCTTTACGTTTCCCGAGCGCCATATGCCTATGGTTATTTTGGCGCCTCCGCTAGCACGAAATGGTCGCGAAGCACCAATTACCATCGCTCTTACACGCAGTGGCAGCGGCGCTAGGATAGCCAACATAGTGCTCATTTGCCTTTCCGTAGATTCGCGGCGATCTCGTTCACTGGTCCGCTAAAGAGCACTTCCTGATACGGCTTTACTCCGTCGTTCATTTCGCGTTCGTCGGGTAGTTTTTCCAGGCCGATTCGTTCAAAGAAGCGATGGCCTTTTGCGAAGCGGCTGTCGGACCAGAATTCCAGTCGTTCAAAACCGCGAATTTGAGCCCAGTCGATTGCCCAGCGCATAAGGAACTGGCCTGCGCCATTTTCGCGAAACGCGGCGTCGACATAGAACCTGCGGAGGGCTGCGGCGCCAACACATGATAAGGGCATCATGCCCGCGGTGCCAATAATTTCGCCGGCGTTGATCCACTTGTGACGCCGTTCCAGCACCACGAATGCGCCACCTTTTTGCCAATAGCTTTCTTCCACCGTGAGCAAGTCGCGGTCGCCGCGGCGGGCGGCCAATCGATCGCCATGTTCCCGGTAGACGCGGTCGATCAAGCAAGCAATATCCGCGCCATCGAAATCCGAGGCGGGCCGAAGAATCCACTCGACAGTCATTCAACGGCCAAGACAACTACGTGTAGAGGTTTCGTAAAAACGAAACCTTAGGCACGGTTTGAGAGCGCCGGCTTGATCGGTTTCGTTTGTGACTGGTTATCCTCGATTCGGAGGCGGTATTGCGTCAAGCACTCTTCACAAACATCGACGACGCGCTGCAGCGTCGAGACTTCGCATTTTTCGTTGGCGTGAATCAGCACCGCTACGTCGCCAAGGGAGTCTTCTTTGACTGTATTGAGCAGATTGCGGAAGACGTCGGCATTGATGAGCTCGCCCGCCACATCAATGTTTCCATGCTTATCGACGTGAATCACCAATTGGTCGAGGGTGGTGGCGGCGTCGGGCGAAGGTAGGACACGGCCCTTTCGAGGGCCGACTGCTCCCAGTTCGCTTTGTGGTGGGGGAGGCAGGGCAGTGTCATCCAACTCCGTCAACAATTGCGAATCGAGAGACGCAAATGGGGTTTGAGAATTGTTCCACATAAAGAGCGCCGCGCCTGCGACCAGCAAAACCGCGATCGCGCCTTGGATGGTTTTGCGGTGTTCCGCTTTGCTAACCGAGTTAGCACGCTTCAACCAATTTCCTAACATTGCCTTTTCTCCGTTTCCCTTCGAGGTAGAGCCTCATTGGTCTGGGTCGAGGTTAGCGGTTCCGGGCGCTAACCTTGAAGTTGACCATGAGTGATTCGATGCAATCTCGCGAATCTTCAGAGATCTGGCGAGATTCGAGGTTCAAACGCTATAAGTCGCACCTTATTGCAAAAGGCTCTGATTCACGCCCAGATCGAAAATACCCAATGAAAGTTGCCGCCGCTAGATTTTTGCCGGTGGTAGTTATTGGATTTCTCAAAAACAGCCGTGGCTCCCCCCAACGAGGAAGCGTTGATTTTGGCTCATTTACCCTCGCTAAGAGAGCATCCGCCATCAGGTAAAGCCCCCCCTCCGCGTGGGGGCAGTCATTTATTTGCTGTCATCAAATGACTCCGAGGCGATCTCGTCGTAAGCGGATCTTGCGACATCGTAGGCCTTTTTTGCTGCTTCTTGCTCGGTTGGGCGGATTTGAGGGGATTTCTTTTCCCAGCAGATGTCGACTGCCTTGCGGCACCACTGTGCGCTGCGTTTGCTGGCCCGGATCGGTTTGCCGTTGACTTCGACGAAAACCGGGTTCGTATGGCTGCTGGGAAAAATCCGCAAAGCGACCCAACAGGATCGCTCGGGCTTCCAATCGAATTTGATGGCTTCGTCGCGCCCGTCGGCGGTGATCTCTCTTCGCTCGACTGGATAACCATCGACAATGAGTTCGAGCGGCACTTTGCGGGTCTCGCCTAGGCGGGCGCGTTCCAAATGCCAATAGGGCTTTTCGCTGATTTTCCGCTTGCGAATGTGTTCATCGGCTTTTTCCGGCAATAGCGCTGCGACCGTTGCGCCAATCTTCAAACTCTCGCCCGACTTGATGGCGAGGAAACTGGTCCGGCCTTTGTCGCCGGGCTGACCCACCCCCAGTTCGTTTACCTTGAAGTCGATGAGATGACTTAGCCCATCACCCACGTAAGAACGTCCTTGCTTGATTCCTTCGGTCCAGGCATCGAAATCGAGCTTTTGATCTTTACCTAGATTGACGTACGATCGGCCGAGCCCGACGCGCTCGCCATAGATACATGGAAAATCAGTCTCGCCGGAGATGCGGCAGGTGTAGCCACAGTTGAGTGTGTGATACCAGATGTTGAGTTCCCACACTGAAGGCGTATCAACCGTTGAAATGAAATCACATGCATCATGGGCGACATCGACGATGTATTCATTTGCCCCGATGCCATCGAAGGGAGGCATCTTGTAGCTGGGCAGTGAATCGTCTGGCATCTCGAGGCCCCAGCCGCTGTGCGAGAAGCCAACGACGCCGCCTTGTTCCTTTCCCCATTTCAACACGGGGAGATCCCAACTCGGCCACTCGTCGATCAATTTGGTTCCCGGATAGTCATCTTCCTTGAGACGCAGTAAGCACAAGTGTCCTGCATGGGAACTCGGGAAGCCGGAGACCTCGACGTCATAGCGCATCAGATATTTTTCGGTCGATAGCGGATGCAGCTTGCCGTCAAAAAACTCCTTCTGGTGATACCAGCAGGGGCCCCAGGAGAGTACGCAGCCGACACCGAGATCTTCGCCCAAAATGTGCCGCATCATCGATTCGGGTTTTACGCCGGCGGTCGGTGACTCATAGTGGCCGCAGCCGGCGGCATGAATGTGATGGTCGCCTGAGAACCAGCCGCGCTGGGCGAGATTGATCCAGCGTTTTAGGCGGAATGACTCGCGGTGTTTTTCGCCAGGCGGAACGGTAATGCTCTTTTGCAGGACTTCGTATTCGGGCCCGCGGGTGTACGTTACGGAATATTGTCCTGGCGGGAGCCGCACTGTTTCGCCGCTGGCGCGATAGATTTGGTCGTGGAAAAAGAGGTCGGGCTCAAGTCGACGCGTGCGGGCGGGATAGGTTCTGCCTAGTCGATCTTTGAAAACAAAGCTTCCCATCGTCGGCTTGGCGTCGTCATCGAGGAGGTCGAGGGTGACTTCGACTGCCGGTCGACATTCGAACAGGAACGAAAGTTCGTTGCGGAAACCTAAGTCTTGGGTTCCTTGCCCGACATCGAACGCCAACTTTCCCTCGCGTTTGCCACGATCACGGCTATAAATTGAGACGACGCGGTATTCGAGGTTCAAACCGGAGAGTTTCGCCGCTAGGGGTTGCGAGTCGTAAGACGCTAACTCCATCCAGCGGTCTGGAACTTCTTCCGGCTTCACCGTTTGTTTAGGGGTCGGCGAATTTGTCGACTGTTTATAGAGCGGCGCCGCGTTGGGACTTGATACTCGCAAGCTCGCTGTTACGCCGGCTTCGTTGTGGACTTTGACTAAAAAGACTCGCCAGCCTTGTTCGTCGAGAAATTTTTCGGCCGCACCTTCAGAAGCTTTTACACGGCTCTCTGGATTTATATTGACGTAAGCCAGGCAGCGCGGATCGAGTACGGCTTGGATCGCCTTCACGGCTTGGTTGGCGTCTGCTTCCCCAATGGCGGCATCGAGCTTTGCCGACTCGCCTTCGCTTAGGGGTTCGCCGAGTAGCGTGAGTGTTTCGCGAATTCGTTTTACTTGGGCTTTGAGTGGCTGTGGCTCGACTTTGAGAACGACCGGCATTTTTTCCTGGGCGAGTACCGGTTCGCACCAAGCGCTGTCTAGCATTGCGATCGAAAACAGGACAAGAGCTAAGGGTGTTAAGCAGGAAGAACGAGAGAGTGGGCGAGAGCGCATACTTTAGCTCCGGAGAGGGGGCGAGAGGGGCTATCATGGGCGCAGCGCGGAGGTGAATGCAACCAGCGACAGAGCGGCTTATTTTTGTGGTTGCGTGCGGGTGCGGCCAGCGCCGGCTGCTCTTTTTAGAGACTCAGTTGCCGGGCTGGTTCATTTTTTTGCCACAGATTGCACAGATGAATACAAGGATGAGGAGAAGCTTTAACTGGTGTTGATGTAGTTTGGTCGTTCTTTGAGGCTGGCGAGGAATTCTTGGACTTCGGGAGGTTGGTGGGAGATTTCGGCGTAGGGTGGGAGTTCGATGTAGGGATCGGATTTTGAACCGCGAATGGACGCTAATTCAAACGAATTTTTGGGTTCGGGCCCTGAACCGCG
>JBKJSI010000671.1:0-6735 GCA_046595915.1 Pirellulaceae bacterium | reverse complement strand
CCGGTGGGGACGCGGGGACCTCGCTTACGCTTCCGGTTGGGATTTGCGGTTTTTCTTGTGTCCCCGTGTGCCCGTTTTGGTGGGGGCGAAGCGCTCCGCAATTTCTTTTGAATACTCGCGTCGCGGCTAACCGGTTGGCTGATGTCCTGGTGCTCGGGCTCCGTGAGCGGCTGAGCGCGGCGGGGTTGGGAGACTCGCGCCGAGTGCAAGGGCGCGCCGGCGGCGAAAGCAGTCGAAGGGCTCTGGAAAATGGGGCGGCGATTTTGCATGATGTATGGTCGATTTCTAGCTTCATTCCGTTTGAACTCGTGGGAACTCGACGCGTAGCGGAGGTATCATTTGCATTGCCTCGCTATTACCTCACTGGCGCTTCGGGTTGGGACGGGATGGGATGGGAGTTCTTCGCTAAGGAGTAAGGCAGATGCCTCTGCACGATAGCATGAGCACCGAAGAGTTGCTGGCGGTGGGGTTTGAGATTTCCGCTAACGATCCGACTGTGGCGGGCCATAAGAAGCGCGGCGCCTGGCGGTATAAGTGTGAGTATTGCGGGAAGTGGAATCGAGAGCGGGAAGAGAATGAATGCGCTGGGTGCCGACAGCTTGGCAAGCTGAAGGAGATCGTTCCTAAGACGAACCACGAGTTCAAGAAGTCTCGGTCGAAAAACGCAGAGTCGAAAAACGCAGAGTAGTTATGCGAGAAGGGAGGAGGCGGAGCCTCGAGGGCAGTGCGTTCCCAGGCAGTGCGTTCCCAGGCAGTGCGTTTCCAGGCAGGGAGCCTGGGAACGAGGGGCGCGCCTGGGGACGCGGGGCGGGGGAAGCTTTTTCCCGGGTAGACACTTTGGTTGCGCATGGCATCGGAGTACTATATGCCATGCCACCCGTCGAATGCGATCCTCGGCTTCGCTCTCTGGAGATTACAGGCCTGACCAGGCTAGGCCGGCGATGAAGACAACGGCGATGCCAGCAATGGCAATCCAGCGAAACAATGTGTTTTCCATGCGATGGGCCCTTTCGTGATCGGCATCTATCGGCCAATCGGCGAAAAGGGTTGAGCAGAACCGTCGGGCTTCATGAATTCGGCGCGTGCATCTGCCAGTCTGCATGCTTTTGGACTCGCGATAGCTACAATGGCGCTACTAGTGCTCCGTCTAGATTGGATTTTGGGACTCACCTGAGCCGTGTTTAGAAAACAAAACGGATTGTATCGAGCCAGAAATTAGGGCTTTTCGAGCCGTTTTGTTTTCGAAACACAGCCACACGCCGATCTCTCATTTCAATTTTGATGCAGCACGAAGCGCAATCGGAAGACGTCACTTTCCTCTTCACAACGTGAGTCGCAACGTGATTCGACTTTGCCTGTTCACCTTTGCACTGCTGCTGGTACTGCCAACATCACTGCTGCGCGCCGAAGATCTTTCCGCCGCAACCCCGCTGGCGACCTATGTCAAAAAGGCGGACGACACCTTTACCTGGAAGAAACGCCGCGAAGGCAAAATCGGCGGCACGGAATATGTCGAAATGCTCATCACGTCGCAGACCTGGAAAGGCTCGACTTGGAAGCATCTTGCGTTCCTCATCAAGCCTTCCACCGCGACCGACAAAACGAAGCACGCCATGGTGATGATCACCGGCGGTAGCTGGAACGATAAGATCGAAACCGACCCGCCTGGAAATCTCCCTCGCGAGGCAATCGTCCTCGCCGCTGCTGCCGAGCAATTTGGCACGCCGATCATGATTTTGCAGCAAGTGCCCTTTCAGCCGATTTTTGATGGCATGAAAGAAGATGCGGCGATTGCTTATACGTTCGAACAGTATGTCCGCACCGGCGACAATGAATGGCCGCTGCTTTTTCCGATGGTCAAGAGCGCCGTTCGCGCGATGGATGTCACGCAGTCGCACTGCAAAGACGCGTGGGGCATGAACATCGAAACTTTCACCCTCACGGGCGCATCGAAACGGGGCTGGACGACTTGGCTCACTAGCGCCGTCGACAAACGAGTCACCGCGCTCTGCCCGATGGTGATCGACATGCTGAAGATGGGCCCGCAGATGAAGCATCAGGTCGACACTTGGGGCGAGCCTTCTGACGAGATTGCCGACTACACGAATCGCGGCCTCAAT
Source organism: Pirellulaceae bacterium (assembly GCA_046595915.1). Taxonomy (GTDB): domain Bacteria; phylum Planctomycetota; class Planctomycetia; order Pirellulales; family Pirellulaceae; genus JBKJSI01. The sequence continues at coordinate 4,615 of JBKJSI010000671.1, read as the reverse complement.
AAGCTTTTGGAAACACCACGTGGTGCGGCGCTCGTCAAAATGGTTGATCCGCTTGCTTACAAAACGGCGCTCAAGCAGCCTAAGGTTGTGATGCTTGGCACGAACGATGCGTACTGGCCGCTCGATGCTTGCAACCTTTACTGGGACGACCTCGAAGGCCCGAAGTGGGTTTGCTACATCCCCAATAATCCCCATGGCCTCCATGATATCCCGCGCATCGTTGGCGCCCTTGGAGCAGTGCACATGGCGGCGGCGACGAATACGCCGATGCCGAAGTACGACTGGAAATACACGGCCGCAGAGAAGGGACTTCAGCTAACGGTGACGCCAACCGACGCCCCGAAAAAAGTGCGGATCTGGAAGACGACCGCCGAGACGAAGGATTTTCGGAAGTCGAAATGGGAGTCGGAAGAGCTGACCGCCGACAAGGCGATTTGGACTTACACGCACGCCACGCCGGAATCGGGTTACGCGGCTTTCTTCGCCGAACTTGAATACGACAATCTCGCTTTCCCGACCTACCTTTCAACGACCTTGCGGATTTTGCCGTCTGCTGAAACGAAACCGGCCGAAAAGAAGTAGCATTTCGGGCGGAAACGCGAAAAACGAACGTTGCTTGCCGACGATGGAGGCCGGAATAGGAACTTCATCGTCGGCAAGCCGCGCGCCAATTGACCCCGCTTGCCCCTGAATCTATCCTCAAGGGAAGCAAGCTTTTGCGCTTCGCCAACCCGTCCGGCCATTTCCCGCGCATGCCCTCCCTGTCGCCGATTTCGAATCGACTACTGCCCATCGTGGGAGCACTTTGCGCATTTCTCATTGCGACGTGCTTTGCTACCGCGCCCGCGAAGGCTGAGACCTGCGGGAACTACCTGCATACTTCATCTGAGAAAGCCGCGAGCACGCGGGTCGACAGCAAGCAAGAGAACACGCCTAGTTTTCCCGCGCCGGTTTGCAACGGCCCGCGCTGCCAAAAGGCGCCACTCCGGCCGGCTTCGCAGCCGCCGACCGTCCCTGCGCCGATCACGCAGCGCGACGAAGCGACCACTCAAGAGAACTACACCGCAGCGTGCCCCGAAATTGAATTTCCACGAGCGGCCGAAACGGATGCTGCTCCGATTGACGCCCTACGGACCCGCCTCGATCGCCCTCCGCGCTAGGACTATTTGCACTCGGCATTTAGTCCCCCTGACGTGGCCATGTTTGGAACGCGTCATCCTCTCCGCGCGCAGGATATTCTTCCGTGAACGATGCCTCAGCTTCTCCAGCCACACCGAGCGCACTGCGCATCAAGAAGCCTTATCGCAAGGCGATTGGCCCCCAGCTGCGCGTGCTCTATGTCTTCATCCTCCTCATCACGGCGCTCTTAGGCGCCAACTCGCTCTACCTCATGGGCGTTAAAGCGATGGGCGTGATGACCGATGCCGCTTATCAAGACCAATTTTGGCTCTGGATGATCGTGTTGCATGTGGTGCTGGGAGTGCTTGTCGTCGCGCCCTTTTTGTTCTTCGGCGTCGTCCATTGGCGGAATACGAAAGACCGCAAGAACCGCCGCGCGGTGAATATTGGCTACGCGCTCTTTTTCATTTGCAACGTGGTGCTTGTTACCGGGTTTCTGCTGCTGATGAGATTGGGCATTTTTGACACGATGCCTTGGTCCCGCGCGGCGATCTATTGGGCCCACGTCGCCTGCCCACTCGGGGCGGTGTGGCTCTATTGGCTCCATCGCTTAGTTGGCCCACCAATCAAGTGGCGTGTGGGCCTTGGCTATGCAGGCATCATGGCTGTGATGATGGCCGCGCTCTTCGTTCTCAAATCACAGGACCCACGCAACTGGAACGCCCGCGGCCCCGCCTCCGGCGATAAGTACTTTCAACCCTCGCTTGCATCCACCTCGACCGGCAATTTTATTCCCGCCGACGTTTTGATGGCCGACAGCTATTGCCTCAAGTGCCACGAAGACGCCTACAAAGGCTGGTTTCATAGCACGCATCACTTCAGTTCTTTCAATAATCCGCCTTACTTGGCGAGCGTGAAAGAGACCCGCGAGTTCTCGATGAAGCGCGATGGCAATGTTCAACGTGCGCGGTGGTGTGCGGGTTGCCACGATCCGGTCCCATTTTTCTCCGGCGCGTTCGACGATCCGAACTTCGACATGGACAAACACCCCACGTCGCAAGCCGGCATCACGTGTACCGCCTGCCATGCGATCTCGCACGTCGGCAGCACCCGCGGCAACGCTGACTACACGATGGAAGAACCGCTGCACTATCCCTTTGCCTTCAGCGACAACAAGTTTCTCCAGGCCGTAAACGAGCAGCTAATCAAAGCGAAGCCCGAATTTCACAAGAAGACTTTCTTGAAGCCGTTTCACAAAACGGCCGAGTTTTGTTCGACCTGCCACAAGGTCCATCTTCCGAACGAACTTAACGACTACAAAGAATTTCTCCGCGGACAAAATCATTACGATCCATTCGTGCTAAGCGGCGTCTCCGGCGGCAATGCCCGCAGTTTTTACTATCCACCCAAGGCGGCGAAGAATTGCAGCGACTGCCACATGCCATTGGAAGACTCCAGTGACTTCGCGGCGAAGCATTTTGAGAACTTCAAAGAGAAACATGCCCCTTCGGCGAACCGCTCGATTCATGACCACGCTTTCCCCGGCGCCAATACCGGCATTCCTTATCTCTTGCGAGAAAAGAGCGAAGGCTTCGCCGCCCAAGCCGAGAAACATAAAGCGTTCCTTAAAGGGGTTGTTCGCATCGATTTGTTCGGCGTGAAGCAAGGCGGCGATGTTGGCGGCAAGCTGACTGCTCCACTGCGTCCAGCCGTGCCGAAGCTCGTTCGCGGCGAATCGTATGTACTCGAATCGGTCATCCGCACGCTGAAAGTGGGGCACGCTTTCACCCAAGGCACAGCCGACTCGAATGAAATCTGGGTCGATGTCACCGTGAAATCAGGCGATCGCATCATCGGCCGCAACGGCGGGCTCGATGAGAAAAAAGAAGTCGATCCCTGGTCGCACTTCATCAATGTCTTCATGCTCGATCGCGAAGGCAACCGCATCGACCGCCGCAATCCGCAGAACATTTTTGTGCCGCTCTATAACCACCAGATCCCGCCCGGCGCAGGACAGGTCGTCCACTTCGGCATGCAAATTCCCAAAGACATCACCGCCCCGGTGCAAGTCTCTGTGAAGCTTCAATATCGCAAGTTCGATCAGCGCTACATGGAGTTCACGGCTAAGAACACCAAGGCCGGCTCGCTTTCCACGACTTCCATTACGCAGAATCCTTCCGTCAATGATCTCCCCATCATCACGCTCTCCGAAGACACCGTGACCTTCCCCGTCGAGGGAATCGAAGGCGAAGTCGCCAACACGGAAATGAAAATCCCCGCTTGGGAGCGATGGAACGACTACGGCATCGGTTTGCTGCTCGAAGGCGTCACCGGCGACTCCAAAGGCAACCTCCGCCAAGCCGCCGAGGCCTTTGCCGAAGTTGAAAAGTTAGGCCGCTACGATGGCCCGCTCAATCAAGCACGCGCTTACTTTCAAGAAGGCGACTTAGCCGCCGCAGTGGCAGCTTTGGGCCGAGTGAAAGACTTCAAAGAACCCGCAGCGCCCACATGGACGGTGGCCTGGCTCAGCGGCCTCGTCAACAAGCAGCAAAACAATCTCGACGCCGCGATCTCCGATCTTGAACAAGTCGTCGATGTCCGCACCCAAGAAATGATCACCAAGGGCTTCGATTTTAGCAAAGATTACGAAGTCCAAAATGAACTCGGCCAAACGCTCTTCGAACGCGGCAAAATGGAACGCGGCGACCAGCGAAAAGACGCCCGCGATGAGTATTTCCGCAAAGCGATCACCCGCTACAAAAAGACTCTCACCATCGACAGCGAAAATGCAGCCGCGCATTACAATTTATCGCTGATCTACGAGCTGCTCGAAGATGAAAAACAGGCCGAATTCCATCGCGCCGAGCATCTCAAATACAAGCTCGACGATAACGCCAAGGATAGCGCCATTCGCTTAGCCCGCCAAAAATACCCCGCCGCCAATTTCGCCGCCGAAGCGATCGTGGTGTATCCTTTGCGTCGCACCGGAGCCTACGAATTGCCCCCCGCCGAAGGTGATTGGAAAGCGCCTTCGCATGCCCTGGGCGATGCGAAGGATGTTGCAAAAACCGATTCGACATTGAGCCCCACCCCATGAGCAAAACGCCCGCCAAGGAAATCCATCCAGACGACGAAGACTCAGGCGATGACTCGATCATCGGCGTCGCTCTATTGTGGTCGCTCGTCGCGATCGTGATCGTCGGCGTTGGCGCTGGCGGCGCGTGGTACTACCTCCGAAAACCTCCTATAAAAGAGGTCGCCGGAACGCAAAAAGCCGCCCTGCCAAAACCATTCATTCCAACCGATCAAATCGAAGTCCCATCGATTCCCTTTGTCGATATCACAACCAGTTCCGGCATCACCTTCAAACATCAAAATGGCGTCGCCGGCAAAAAGCTCTTGCCTGAAACAATGGGCTCCGGCGTTGCATTCGTGGACTACGACAATGACGGCGACCCCGATTTGGTCTTTGTGAACAGCACGACTTGGCCAGGCG
>JBKJSI010000706.1:0-9454 GCA_046595915.1 Pirellulaceae bacterium | reverse complement strand
GTGTGACGTTCGCCGAGCAGTTCTACGCCCTCGACCAGGCCAGTCCTGAGTCGCGGCGAGTTTTGGCGGCTGCTCACGAGCTGCGTGGAGAAATTCTCCTGACACGCGGCCTGCCGGGCGACGCCGAGCAAACGCTGAAGCACTATACGCGCAGTCTGGAGGAGCGGGAGCACCTCATGAAGCAAAAACCCGATTCCACAGAGGCCGCGCGCAATGTATCGACCAACCTAGTCAATCTGGCTGAATATCTGGCAAGACGCGGCCTGCCGGGCGACGCCGAGCAGGCGCTGAAGCACTATACGCGCAGTCTGCGGTTAGCCGAGGAATCATCGAAGCGGAACCCTGAATCCGTGGAGGCCGCGCAAAACCTGTCGGTTAGCCTCTTCACAACGGCTGATTTTCTGGCCTTGCGCGGCCTGCAAGGCGACGCGGAGCAAGCGCTGAAGCACTATATGCACAGCCTGCAATTGACCGAGGAATTATTAAAGCGGAACCCCGAATCGGCACAGTTCGAGCGCGACGTGTCGGTCAGCCTCGAGCGATTGGGCGATTTTCTGGTAATGCGCGGCCAGAGTGGCGACGCGGAGCAGGCGCTGAAGCACTATACGCGCAACCTGGAGGAGGGGGAGCGCGCCATGAGACGGAATCCCCAGTCAGTACAGGCGGCGCGCGATGTGTCGATCAGCCTCAACAAACTGGGTAAATCTCTCGCGATGCGCGGCCAGAGCGGCGACGCAGAGCAGGCACTGAAGCACTGTACGCGCAGCTTAGATTTGGTGCAGGAATTATTGAAGCGGAACCCCGAATCAGCGGAGGCCTTGCGCGACGTATCGATCAGCCTCATCAACGTGGGTGATATGCTGGCAATACGCGGCGAACCAGGAGACGCGGAACAGACGCTGAAGCACTATGGGCGAAGCTTAGAATTGGCCGAGGAGTTATTGAAGCGGAATCCCAAATCAGCGAGGGTGGCGCGCGATGTGTTTGTCAGCCTCAATAAGCTGGGTGATTTGCTGGCAGTGCGCGGCCAGAGTGGCGACGCGGAGCAGGTGCTGAAGCACTATTCGCGCAGCTTGGAGTTGGCCGAGGAATTGTCTAGGCGGAGCCCCGAATCAGCGGATGCGGCGCACGATATTATGGTGAGTCATTACAAACTTGGGGCATTCGAACAGAGGATGGAGCACTTCGATATCGCTATCACGGAATTTCAAAAAGGGATCGACGCTCTCGACCAGATGATGGTCAAGGGATTGAACGTCACGAACGTCGATCAGACGAAGCGCGATCGAGCGTTTCTCGAAGCGTCCATTGCGAGTTCTCGAGATGCACGGGTTGCTCTTGGTGATTGGAATGCATTGCTGCAAGACGATCCTACATTATTGCCTACTCGGCTTTCATTCCGGTTCACGACCCTGGCTCGTCGCGGACAAGTCGCAGATGTGGCGCAAGCCGCGGCGAAACTGCGCGAACTGGCCGCGAGTTCGACGAAAGGACCGGAGGTCAACCAACAAGGAGGAATACTCTACAACGCCGCTTGTGCTTATGGACTGTGCGCTGGGCTAGTCGTGAAAAAGGGCTCCGAACAAACCGAGGCCAAAGAGGTGGAGAAGAAAAAGTTCCTCGACACCTCCCTGGCGTGTCTCAAAGAGGCGATCGCCGGCGGCTATGAGAATTTCGACCACCTGCGAAGCGATTCTGATCTAGTTGCGCTCCACGACCTGCCGGAGTTTGAGGCGATCTTTCCCACGCTAAAACCGGAGGGGAAATAAACTCACCACTTCCGCGGCCTTCACAACGGCATATCTACGATTCGCGCGCCTGTTAACTCCTCTGCCGATTCCCAACATTCCAAAACCTAGCAACCCGTTAGTTAATAGAAACCGAGACTAATAGATATTCCGTAGTTCGAAGAGGGTTGCGCAGAGGACCCCCTGTAAAAGTTACGAACTTTCGACGGAAGCTGGAAAACCCTTTGAAATAAGCCCCTTTCGCCGAGTACTCTCGCGTACTCTCTTTTGCGAGTTCGAAGAGGGTTGCGCACAGGGAGGTATCTTGGCCATGTTGCGAAGAACCAGCCCTTTCGCACCGCCTCGCGCCAATTTGGCAGTTGCTTTTGGAGTTGCTTTCACCACCCCCCAAAAACCAACTCCGAGTGCGCGAAAGCAACAAAAGCAACATCCAACTTTCCACCCACAACAACACTTATGACAAAGCGTGGTCAAACTTCGTCCGCCGTGACAAATTCGCGGCGATGGATAATCCACATCGATGCAGTTAATGCGAGTGCAGTCGTCCCAAGGACCATTATCAAATTTTGCCAATCCGGTTCTCGTGCCCCGAGCATGGATTGCAAAATAAAATCGGGTACTTCCTCGTCGCCCAGAGTTCGGAAATTGAGCCACTTCACAGCTAATGCGGTGAGGTGATGTCTCACCGTAATCTGGTTGATGACCGCAGGGACTTGGGCGATAAGAATCTCAAATAGGATCACGTAGGCCATCGCGAAGACCATCGCGCGCCTGTGAAAGATCACACCGATCAGCGCGAAGATCGCTGCGTAAGCGAATGCCGCTAGACAAACCAAACTTGTAAAGACAAGCCAGATACGCAGTACGTTAGGCGCCTGGGCGACCGCAGCCACCAATACGCATAGTGTTAGAGAGGCGCCGCAGACGGCTAGTGTCCAGAGCACTGCAGTTAGGTATTTGCCTAGCAACAACGCGGCGATGCCACGCGGACGAACGGCTAGAAATACCCACGTCTTACTTTCGAGTTCCCCGTAGACAATCGGAGTCGCCCAGAGTAATTCCGCAAGCAATCCGACCATCATCACGGTTACGCCGATGATGACCGGTGCGGCCTCGATCCCCGGCCCAAAAGAATTAATCGCCAGGATCGCCGGTGGAAACAGAGATAGAACCAGAAAGACCGATAGTCGGCTGACCGTTAGTGAGCGACGAAAGTCGAAACGAATGGTCGCTGCAATCTTGCCCCATAGGCTCATAGTTCGCCTCGGTGCATTCGCATCAAGGTGCTGAAGAGCTGTTGTAATGATTCCTTGCCCGAACGCATTTCGAGAACCTTAAACTGACCGTCGTTCACGATCTTTGGCAGATGCTGACCCAGCACAAGAGGTCTGCGAGTCGAAACGACCACTTCGTTGCTCTGCGAGTCGATCCGGATCAGTTCTACGGCTTCGATTTCGCACAGCCGAGCTGCAAACTCCTTGGGCCGATCTACGCGAAGATGAATCTCATTTGGCAGATCTGCGAGCATGGATCGCACTTCGGAATGTGATCCGGAAGCGAGCAAGCGACCGCCTGAAATAAGCAAAAAAGAGGGTTCCACGGCCTCCACTTCATGCAGCAAGTGGCTGGCCAGTAAAAAACTCTTGCCTTCGGCGATCCATTTCAAGAAGATTGCCGTTAGTTCATGCCGCCCAACCGGATCTAAGCCGTTGAAGGGTTCATCTAGAATTAAGAGGTCGGGGTCATGGGCAATTGCCTGCGCGATCTTGCTACGCTGCCGCATGCCTAAGGAATAAGAACCAATAGGTCGTCGCATTGCGTGCTGCATGCCGACCATTTCCAAGGCAGCTTCTGCGCGCCGCGCGGCAGCAGGCGAATCGAAGCCATGCAACCTAAGCAGATAGTGAACCCATTCCAGCGCCGTTACGTTCGGCAGCAGAACTTCAACAGCCGGGCAAAACCCGATCCGGCGCATCAACTCATTTCGCCGCCAAGGATTCTCATCGAAAACACGCACTGAACCCATCGTGGGCCTGAGCTGACCCATAATCAGATTGATGAAGGTCGTCTTACCCGAGCCATTGGGTCCAAGAAGTCCGTACGCTCCCGGCGCTAAGTTTAGCGAGACGTCGTTGACGCCAATCACGGTCTTATAGAGCTTGGTGACGTGTTCAAATCGGATCATGAGGCTCTAGACCCGGATGGAAGCGGTAACGTTGCGCAGCAAAATGAACCAAGCGAAAACAGTGATCGCGGCGGTAACGACCATGGAGGGGAGCACGGCCGACCATTTCGTTTCGAGCCCAAAGACCCAGCGCTGTAGACGTACGAGGGTGTCATAGAGGGAGACCAGAGACATCGGATGCCGGGCAATCCTCTCTTGTGCTAGGGCAATTTGGAGTTCGATTTGTCGCTGCTGCGGATCGACGAGGCCCATTGACTCGACTCGTCGCAATAACTGTTCGTATCGACGACGTTGCTTCTCAAGGACCTGAATCTGCTTGTCAGTCGGCGGAAGACCGCTTTGCACCTGAGATTGAAGATCTGTGAGTTCTGACTGCTTGATGTATCCTCGCTTGATCGCTTCGTCGAACAATTGTTTGACCTCCCCTTTGGAAGTTTCAGTACCCCTTCGCGCGTAGACCGCCTCGCGGGCCTCACTGCTCATGACTCCGTAAGTCACGTTCCAAGCGATAAAACCGAGGCCCCAAAAAGCGAACCAAGCGAAGGCGGCAAATCGGCTTTCCGCTGTCAGCGACGAGAACATGAGCGCAACGCTGGCCGACGGAACGATAAAAATGAGCGAGGCGAATAGGATTCGAAATGGCAGATCCCACGTCTCGATAAGGACGTACAGGTCGCTAGACAATGCGACGCTGAACAAGTAGCAGCCTAGCGCGGGAACGGTGGTAATGAACATGAGGTAGGCGCTGACGATCAACATCTTTCCCACGACGTATTCGATACGTCCCACGGGCTTCGAGAAATACATCAGAAAAGCTCGCGTTCGCACGTCCCGCGAGATTAAAGGAGGTGCAATCATCCCAATTACCAGCATCGCCATGACCGCCTGCGGCAGGCGAAGGTAGGAACATAGCAGCCACGACCACATGAGGTGGCGACCGTCCTGCAAATCCTTCTTTGTCAACGCATCGATGACCACATCACCGTCCTGAAGCTCGCTTCCAAGCTCGCCAAGCATCGTCTCGCGTATTTCCGAAGTAGATAATGCAAGGTCATGGTTCTCTAGTAGCCGCTCGTACCCGAATATGACCGCAGCCAGTCCAAACGTCGGCAACCAAGCCGCTAGTAATACTCGGCGCAGCCACGTATTTCTGCCCGCTACCCGAATGCCACTGGATGCTATGACCCAAAATCGCAATCTCTCAGACGATGACTTTCCGCTCCAAGCTCGGTAACCCAGGTCATGAATTGGCATGCTGATCCTCCCGCACGGCATTCATGAAGATCTGTTCTAGAGAATTGCCAACGGGCGTCATCGATAATAGGCCTGTGTCCGTCGTAACCGACACTTCCCAAATGGGCATCGTTTCGCGAATGTCCAATCCCTCGACAAAAAAGGTCACAGCATCGCTCTGCTGAATGAGGTAGCCGCGTTGTCGAAGCTGCTCAATTAATGGCGTTGCATCGCCCGTGGTGCGAATACTAACTCCAGGAGCGCTGGGACGCAGTAGCACCTCCAACGACTCGGATAGTCTAACTTTGCCAGCAGCCAGGATAATGACGCGATCGCAGACCTGCTTTACATCCGGCAAAATATGGGTCGAGATGATCGCCGTCTTGCCATGCTTCGTACAGAGCGTGCGGATGCGAGCCAACATCGCTTCACGCTCCTCGGGATCGAGCGCTGAGGTCGGCTCATCTAAGATTAAAAGTGGCGGGTCGTGAACGATCGCTTGGGCAAACTTGATCTTTTGCCTCATTCCCGTCGAATAGGTGTCGATGTCGCGATAGCGCTCTTGCTCGACACCGGAAAAATCGAGGATTTCATGCGCACGCCGCAGCGCTTCCAGTGACGGAATCCCTGACAGGCAGGCGGAGAACCGGACCACTTCAACTCCGCTCATCCCCGCGATATAGCAATCGTCCTCTGGCATGTAGCCGACGTTGGTGCGTATTTGGCGACCGTGTTTGGCAATATCGAACCCCAGCACTGTCCCCGCGCCTGAAGTCACCTTTACCAAACCGAGTAGGACTTTGATCAGCGTCGATTTACCCGCGCCATTAGGTCCGAGCAGTCCTGTGATTCCGCTGCTGATTTCGAGGGAAACATCGCGCAGCGCGCGATGCTGCCCGTAATGCTTCACTAGGTGAATTAGACGAATCAGTGGGTCTTCTGAGATTTGACCGCGACTTTCCAAAATTACTCCTACCGAATGCCCTGGTAGCGTTGCTAAGATAGCCTAATCGACACCGCACCTGAGGTCCATTTAGCTCAATAAGCTGTATTCGATGTGACAAGACATTTCTTTAGGCCGGTGCGCGCCTGATCAACGCGGATTAGAGGTCTTTTTTCGGGGGGAATTGAGTCACCCACAAATCCTTCAAATTCAACCGCGGCAATATCATGCCTTACTCAATCGGCCGAAGGTTGAATCCCCGTTTGTCCCTTCGTGCCATGATGGTGACGGTAGGATGCCTAACGCTGGGCTGGCGGGCGAATCGGCTGTTGCAGAATCTGCGAGCAACTAAGTCACTTGAGCAGCACGACATAACCGTGGTCAGCACTGAGCAGTGTCGTGTGGCGATCAAAGAGTGTCTGTCTATATGGTCGAACGTAGACGACAATTCCGCTGTACTGTATCGAGTCCAACCAAATGTCAGCTTTCACTCGCTCACAAACTTTTGCTCCAATTTTTCGAGCTCCATCCGCTTACTTCGATGAGCATAATTGGCGGCAATTTGCCAAATCGAACAGAGCGGGCTGGGGCGGCGTGATCCGGCGGATCATGACTCGGATTATTTGGCGGAGTTTGTGTGAGTAGGCACTTGCATCTTCATGTTTTGCGCTCTCGCGCGAACTTGCTTCACAGTATGCAGCTATATCGGCGGGCCTCACGTATTGAATTGTGTCGAGAATGTGATTTATCACCGCCTGCGACATAGTGCTCACCCGATATTGAGCAGGCTTATCATCGAAGTATGTTTCGCCGGAGATTCCGGATCGACGAACAACTGCTCAACAGATTGTACCGATTCTTCCATAAAACGGCTATCGCGGACTTTGGCTTTGCTGTTGACCGAATCCTCCAAGACTTCGCCGCCCATTAAGCCATGGAACCCGAACCATACAACTCGATCTCCTTTACTGACTCTTCCACCAACCAGTTTTAAGGCGAAGGGAGCGTTGTCTTGGCTAATTCTTCCCTTGACCTCTCGCAAATGTTCATTGAACCATGCTAAATCCGCCTTGGCCGCATCTAAGGCGGCCACTTCGACTTTGATATCGCTGCGATTGGCCTCGACATACCACGGGAGGTAGAGACCGCCGGGCCTGGCTAGATAGACAACAAGGTTCAGAGGCTGACCCTTGACGCTTTTTTCTAGTACTGCTCCCTTAAACCAGCTCTGGCCGCCCGCAAATCGAATCGGCATCCCCGCTGGCAACGTCTCGTCATCTGTAATGCCTGTCAGGACGACCGATTTGGCCTCAGAATTCGTTGGGTCGATAGGCTCCTTTTTTTGTGCTGCCTGCAATTCCGCCTGCGTGCCGATCCAGAACACCTCCGAGACACGAACGGGATCTTGCTTCTAGACTGCGTTGGCAGCCGTCATCTCTATGTAAGCACGAGCGCCGCCGGGGATTTTGCCGCGGTAGTCAATCAACATATCTGTGATGCTATGAATGGCCCCACTTTGCTGAGGAGAAGCTGCAATACCTGGATGCGTCCCCAAATCGAATCGACCACCGCCTACCGGCAAAATAACGAGCTTCATTTCCTTAGGTAGAACGCGGATTATTTCTGGAGTTCGAACGAACTCAGCGCTGACCAGTTCTTGATCGACATGATTGCGGCTGATGTCAATTTTCTCGATTGTGAAGGGTGTTTTCCCTTCATACTTCGGGGGCAAGGCTTTGGTCGCCCAGTCTCCTCCTCCTCCACTGTCGCCAGTGGAACACCCGATTTGCAGAAGAAGAAAGTACGCGGCGGGGATTACCAAATGGAGAGCTTTAGGCGACATCATGGACTCACGCAATAGAGGGCGTGCGAGATAACTTGTGTACTTTACCTGCGACCTAGCCGACTACAAGAACGCCGTGCAATATTCGGGTGCATTGACAAGGGTCGGTTATCACCTCCCTCGCCGGCTCCAAAAATAGCCGCCTCCGCCGCCAAACAGTAACACTAGGACGACAATCAGAATGATCAGCTGCGTGTCACTCAACATAAAATCCGATCTCTCTCTGTTGTCGAGGCAGTGTGCGTTGAACTATCCACTATCAGCTGTTGACCGCGCATCATCGCCAGATATGAACCTGGACTTCTAAGTTACCTTGTGCCGCTTCAACGACGGCTCATCGCTAACCCTAGCGCGACTCCACAGATGACGCCCGCCCCGAGGCAGACTGCCGATGACCTGACCGGACTCCGCTTCAGTCTGGCCGTAGTATCGTGAAGACGGCGTGATGCGCCGTCCGTGAGGACAGCGGCCGACTGTTGGACCCCTTCGATTCCTCGTTTCACATAGTCCACTGCGGCGTCCTTCGCCTTCGAGAGGACAGAGTAGCCCTTGCCCCCCGCTTCCGAAACGAATTGCTCGATCGATTCTCGGGATTCACCCGTCTTTCGTTCGATTAGCTCCACGAGCATCTCGATATCCCCGTCGAACCGGTGGAGGTCGTCACTGTTTAGTTGCTTCCACTTTTCGCGTAATTTTGCCTTCACCTCGTCCCAGTTTTTCTGAAGCTTGATCGCGGCGTTCATTTTTAATAGGTCCAATCGTTACACGAGCGAATTAAGTAAAGCCTCTCTTCTTCGACGAGAATGCAAGTCAGGCGCCACGTAAGCAATCGGAGGGGATTATATGAAAAGACGGGATAATGTCGTAGCAACCTACTGCTCAGTCGCGTTGCGACGACATTTTGGCACGGCGTAGCGGATTGAGAGTCGACAGCTATTGAGCGCCTCCAGAACTTGCAAGTGATCGGCTCCATGCGGTTTGTGCGAACTGTGTAATCGCTTTCCGCGACTCCGTTAGCGAGATCGCCGCGTTTTTAGCCGTTCCGTGGTAAGCTCGCTTGCATCTCGTGCTATCGGTATTCTTAAATATGCCGACCAAGGAACTCCAAGAGTCTTCGATTGATGAGCTTCGGCTCTTCGCGATGAATCCAATGCCGTGCATGCGGAATCACGACGAATTCACAAAGATGGCAATAAGACGCGCTTAATTCGGCGAGACGGTAATGCACGGCTCCGTCATTCAGTCCGTGCAGAATCAGCGTCGGGATCTTAACAATAGACGCTAGGGACTTTTGTGGACGTCTAGCAAATGCGCGGTAGTAATTCAACATCGCCGTCAATGCACCCGGTTGCGACCAGCCATGTCGAAGATATAGCAGATCGCTCTCATCAAAGATGCCTCGCTTGCTAGTGCCCTGTCGCAGCTAGATATTGGGGTTGCATCGAAGGCCAGAAATGGAGGAAGCTTTCCCGAACAAGGAGGTTTCCATGATCAAGAAGTAT
>JBKJSI010000655.1:0-4529 GCA_046595915.1 Pirellulaceae bacterium | reverse complement strand
CCGAAGTAGAAAACTTGACTTGCGCGGCTCGGGAGCGAGTCGTTGGCGGCGTGGAGCCGATCTTCGCAAAAACGGAGTCGGCGAGCATCGCCCTTCGCTGGATAACCAGTTCTCTAGTGGGAAGAACACTCTTCGAGGCAATGATATTCGACATGGCTCACCTGGATTTTCGCTGGAACGGTGCCGGAATCTCTCGTCCGGCAAAGTGAGCAGCGAAAAACTGCGGTGAGTTGTTACAGAAAATATCGGCGGCCACACTATTTGCTTACTGGAACTAGAGTTACCGTCCGAAGATCAAACAGGGCGCCTTTGATTGGGCCGGCGGAGCGGATGGTGAGCTCAAACTCCCCTTGGGGCAATTCGAGGACTCCCGCATCGCGAAGCCGGTAGTCATTCCAGCCGGTGCTAGCCTGGACTTCGCCCTCGACGGCGCCGAGCGCACTTTCGATGTGAAAGCGATTGCCGGCAATCTCTGGCGGCGCGGCGTAGAGCAACGTGACACGGTATTTGCCCGCCTCCCTTGCGGCGCCTCGAAAGACGCCAAAGTCGGCGGGACTCGTCCAAAGGCCGAGGTTGCCATATTGGGCCTCGTAAGCGAGCGAGGGACCATGCACGCTGGCGGCGTTTGCGGGAAGCTCCAACTTGCCTTGCGCGTCGGCGGCGATCGACTTCGGTTCGTTTCCGAAAAAGGACTTCGCTGGCGGACGCTGCGTTTGGACATAGGCGATAATATCGGCGATTTCTTGCTTCGTTAGATCTTTCTCGAGCCCTTCCGGCATGAGGGACTTGGTGGAGGCGTGAATCGCATCGATCTCGCCGCGCGGTATGGTTAGCTCGCGATTTTCCGCAGCGGCGAGGATAACGTGACCCGGGGTTTCGCGACGAAGCATGCCAACGAGTTGGCGTCCGTCGGTCGTCGTGACGAGATACTCAACATATTTTTGCTCCACGGCTCGATTGGGGTCGAGGAGGGCGATGAGAATGGTGTTCACCGATCGGTCGGCGAGAGAGGCAAGATCTGGCCCGACGGGGTGGCCTTTGCCTTCAACGACGTGACAGGTTGCGCACTTTTTCGTCACGAAAAGCTCACGACCCTTGGTCGCACTGCCAGTCAGTTTGGCGACATCTTGATATTCTTTGACGAGGGCTGCTCGATTGGCGTCGCCAGCCGCGCTAAGCAGTGATTTCGCGCGATCGCGGATCGCGGCAGAAGGATATTCTACGAGCCGGCGACGAAGGTCAGCATCGAGTTGTTGAGCCCCGATTGTTTTTGATTCGATGGCGCTCACCACTTCACTTGCCCAATCTGCCCGACTGAGGAGTGATTCCAAAATGCGCCGACGCAGCGTTGGCGAATGAGAATTCCAGCCTGCGAGTAAGACGGAGGGAGCATCGGAGTACGCCTGATTCGTTGCCGCGCTGACGGCGGCGAGCTGCAAATCTGCGGGTTCTTGTGCGGCAAAACGACCACTGAGCCAATCGGCTGCGGCGGTTTTTCGCTGAAATAATGCGACGAATCGCAATGCGGCGATGCGGATATGAGGGTCCGCCGTCGTATTGGCAACTAGCTTTTGACCTTGGATACGCAGTGGCGCTAATTGTTGCTCGACTTCATCGCGTTTGGCGGATGCGCCTGTCAGGAGTCCTGAGGCGAGTGCAAACTGTCGGGAAGTTAGTTCAGCATCCTTCGGAAAGAGCTTGCTCGCGACGGTTGCGATTGCTTCTGGCTTTTCTCGCGCCAATTCGGCGATCAGAAACTCACAAGCTTGGGTCAGATGGTCTGGAGGGTTCGAAGCTGCCAGTGCTTCACTCAGCACAGTTTCGAGGTGTTCCGGTCGAATGGAGGTGAGTACTGCGGCCCTGCAATGCGGATCGGCGCCATCTTGAATCAAAAGTTTGCCAAGTGCGCTGGCTGATTCCGGTGTTTTGATTTCCGCTAAGGCAAGCGCCGCTGAGAATCGAACGCGTTCATCTTGATGCGCGGCGAGCTTGACCATGGCATCCGCGATTGGCTTCGACTTTGCTGCCCAAGGTTCGCTGAATCTCAGTGCGAGGCGGATCAGGCCTTGCTCACTTTCGCTCAGCGCTTTCAGTAATGTCGCCTCATCGAGCCCTTGAAGGGCTCTCAGCGCCGAAAGTGCGTGTAACTTGGCAAGCGGATTGGTCGACTCTTGCACCAGTTTTCGAAGCGGCGCATTCGCCGTTTGATTGCCTCGCCAAATGATTGCCTGCGTCGCCAAGTCGCGGGTCGTTCCGCTGGCGTTATCGAGATGAGTGATTAGTTCGGTGGTCGTCGCGCGATCGAACTTCGGAATCTCGCGAGGGCGCTTTCCTTTCGGAAAAACGCGGTAAATGCGCCCGCGATCTTCGCCGGCGCGAACCTCTAGCTTCCGCAGCCAGTCGCCCGGCACCCATTCGGGGTGTTCGATGACTTGGCGATACATATCGACGACGTACAGAGCGCCATCCGGGCCGGTAACCGTATAGGTCGGCCGAAACCAATTATCGGTTGAAGAAAGAAACTCGCCACTGTTTTCCTCCGGAGCACGGTCGGTGCGGACATGCAGCCCTTCTTTCACGATGACCTGCCGGCTAACGAGATTATGAACCGGCTCACAAATGAAAATGTTGCCGTAAAAGGAATCGCCGAGCAGCTTGTCGCGATAAACCATCGGGCTACACGCCGACGTGAAATGATTCGCGGTATGAAAATCGTTGAAGCGAGTGAGCGTGCGGCTCGTGGGATAAACGGGCAGTGTTCCCTCGCGAGGCGGCGCCAATGCCGTGCCGGGTGAGACGACTCGCGGATTGCGTTTCAAATAGCGATCTTCAATTGGATAAGACCAAAGCGGATTGACATTGTTATTGCCAAACCAAAGTCCCCAATCGTCGCGGCTTCGGATGTATTGAGTGAGGCCCATTTCGGGCTCGATCGCGCCGGTATCGGGCTGGATAAAGATGTCGCGTCCCGCCAGGGAGACACTTGCGCCGGTCTTCACGGACTTCGCAGTTCCTGGCGCGTATCCATTGGCCAAGGCGAGCGTGTGATCGAGCGACCACTGCATGCCATTGACGCGGTGCTGCGGATTTCCGGCCTCGAAACCGAGATAAAGATCTTTCACCTCATCGGCGACGCCATCGCCATCCTTATCGCGGGCGAAGAAGAGATTGGGCGCGCTCGTTACGAGCACGCCGTCGCGCCAAACCTTGAGGCTGGTGGGGAAATTGATGTTGTCGAGAAAGACCTTCGCGGAGTCATAGACGCCGTCACCATCCTTGTCGGTCAGCACTTTGATGCGTCCGCAGGGCTCCATGCCCCCGAGTTTGCCGGTGGGATAATCGGCCATTTCACAGACCCACATTCGGCCATCAGGCGACCAATCGATCATGATCGGGTCCATCACGAGCGGTTCGGCGGCGACGAGTTCGATCTGCTGGTCGGCGTGCAGCGTAAAGAGCTTCAGCGACTCATCCGGCGACCTGGGGCCAGGAAAGTCATACGCCTTTTTCTCGCCGTAATAGGAATGCGTCAGCAGTTTTTGCACGCCATCAAGGATCAAGTCCTCCACTTCGCCCGCCAGCCGCGTCGGTCGAGCGTAATAGACCATGGAGCTATCTGCTTCATAACCGCCTTCGCGCAAGACTCGCCGTGAAGCGATGTAGCAAGGCACGTCGTTGGCGTAAGCCGTGATCCAGAGTTTTTCTTTGTTGAACTGCTCGCCAATCGCGATCGCATAATCGACGACGACTTCTCCAGCGAGAAACACCATGGCGAGGTCATCGCCAAAACTCCACGTGCTCATCACATAATGAAGCGATGTGGGAATTTTCTCACCGCGATCGAGTTTTGCGAGAAACTGCTTGGCGTGATATCCAACGGCGCCGGGCTCTTTGGCTTTGCTTTCCCACTCGACTCGTGTCGGCAAATCGGCAAAGGGCAGATCGATACGCTGTTGTTTAGCGCGAATACTAGTCGATAGCGGTGTGAGTTCGCCGGCGAGTAATCGCTTCACTTCATCCGCGAGTTTCCGGCCATGCTCGCGGCACTGCTCGACTTTGCCGCGCGGCTCCGGATTCGCATCAGCGCCACAACCGATTGTGATCAGCGAAACGCAGCCGGGATGATCGGCCTCGATCTGCTTCATCGCATGACCAACCCAATCGCCGGAGATTTGATTGAAATCTCCCGTCACTGTGGTGCAGTGGCAGGCATAATTCGCAACGACTGCGATGAGCTTTCCTTCCTTGTCTCTGGCGGCAAGGATTGGCAATCGATGATCGACCGGGCCATCAGCCTGAACGCCAAAGCCTTTGTAAATGCCTTTATCTACAACACGTCGATTCGCCGCAAAACCAACTTGGCCAGTCGCCCAGCCCAATTTTGCTGGCTGCCGCGCCGCCAATGCATCCTGGGCGACCTTGACCATCTTTTCGACAAGCTCTTTGCCATATTGATCGATATGTGATTGATGATCGGGCGGCGTATCGGCGCCAAAAATGAACGGCGCAAATCCATTGACCCACGGCGC
>JBKJSI010000651.1:0-7178 GCA_046595915.1 Pirellulaceae bacterium | reverse complement strand
GCGCCGGATGTGGGAAGTGCTGATTGAGAATGAAGCGGGGCGAAGTAAGAGCAAGGAACATGAGGCGCGATGGCTGAATTTGGCTGGGTATGTGCTGCGGCCTGGTTATGGCATGGCGATGGATGATTGGCGGGTGAGTGAGACCTGGAAGAAGGTGCAGGGCAAGCTGCTGTTTGCGACGCCGACGAGTCGCAATGAATCGCTGGTGCTTTGGCGGCGAATCGCGGGCGGACTTACTGCGGGGCAGCAGCGGACCCTGGCGAGTCCGATCGTGGCGAGTATTCGTTCGCAGTTTAAGAAGATTGCGCAGCCACATACCGGCGGCAAAGGTGATGTGGGGCTTTCGGCGCAAGACTTTGCGGAGTCTTGGAGATTACTTGGTTCGCTGGAGCTTCTTTCGCTCGCGGAGAAGACGGAGCTGGGCAATATTGCAGCGGATATGATTTCGCGGAAGAAGCTGGCGGCGTCGAAACCGATTTTGGCTTGGGCGATTGGGAGGCTGGGAACGCGACAGCCGCTTTATGGGCCGCTCAATGCGGTGGTTGCGCCGGAGACGGCGGCGAAGTGGCTTGATCGATTATTGGAAGTGGAAGAGCGCGACGGGGCAATTGCATTGGGAGTGATGCAGCTCGCGCGGTTGACGGGGGACCGTTATCGGGATTTGGAAGAGGTGCAGCGACAGCGGGCGGTCGATTTTCTTTCGGCGGAGGAGCGGTATCGGCACTTTGCTCAGCTGGTCCGCGAGGGCGGTAAGCTGGATGAGGAGGAGCAGGGGATTGTGTTTGGGGAGACGTTGCCGAAGGGGTTGCAGTTGGCTTCGTGACCTTTTCTTACTGCTCGACGCAATGCGCGCAGCGGCGCCTTGGCGTTTTTTTATGCTGCGCGGTTTTGGACTTGATTTTCGATTGGTTGAGGCGGGTTTGCGCGACGGCGAAAGAATAAGAAGTTTGCGATTGCGCGCGGAAGAACCAAGACTGGCCGCAAGAGACTTAATGCCTTCGCGGCGATGCAAAGGATGATAGTAGTGTTCATGCGTACATTATTGCAGGCCCTAGAGTGGTGTCAATATGCTGCAGCAATTATTTTGACTTTATTGTGAAGTAACCACCAAGTCACTAATAATATGCCGTCCGCAAAAGGGGATGGTAACCCGCGCCGAGCGCGCGGGGGCGTGCGCGTCGAGCGCGGGGAGGTGACATGGACCTTATGGACCCGTTGTTGGCGGCCGTATCACTTTGCGGGCTTTGGTGAATCGGTCTTTCGCGTTAGCGTCAATGGAAAGGACTGGCCTGCTTGCTTGAATTGGCCTGTTATCTTTTTGGCTACGTCCTTTTCGAGGCCCTTTTCGAGTTTGCCTTCGAAGACTACGCCTGCGCTTTTGAGTTCGAGCTTGATATCGTCTTTCTTTACCGTGACCGAGTCGAGCTTGATTCCGCTGGCGCCTTGGTCCGGGCTGTCCATCGTGCCTAGATAGGCGCCGTCTTTTTGTTTGAATAGATGAAAGACGAGGCGGAGATCGCTTGGACCGACTTTGAGGGAACCTTCCCAAATCTCTTCGGCGCCCTCGGGCATGGGCTCTTTCGTTGCGCTAAAGAAGAGGCCGCTGATTTTGCCGGCCTTGTCGAATACCACCCGAGCGTCGACCTTCGACTTGGCGAATTCGCAAGTCACGAAGACGAGCGCATGGTCACCTGACTTTTCGGTTCGGGCGCTTAGCTGGGATTTGAAGGCGCCGAGCTGTGTCACCAATGTATCCCAGGTTTTCTTTAGTTCTTCCGCGGGCATGGCCTTGAGCATGGCTTCATCAAAGGTGGCGGTCGCTTTGACGAAGTCTGCCTTGTTCATCAAGTCGATGAATGCCTTAGCGGACTGTTCTAGCGTTGCAGGATCGGTCTTCTGCTGCGCGAAGGTAGCGGCGCAAGGCAGTGTCACTGCAATGAAAAGAAGAAAGGACTTGCAAGAGATGAACATTGAACTTCTCCGATTCACTAGGAGGGTCGATACTCGACCTGGAGGTGATTTTGAGCGGTCGTATAGCATATCAGGGCCTACTCGGCGCACCACTTCGACCGGCAGCTACTCTATCGTGGGTTATTTAGTTGATAGGTCGATGCAAAGCAATTCGCGGCTTCCTCTGACGAATAAATGCTCGCCGGCGATGGCGGGGTGTGAGTAAAGTCCCGCTTCTTTGGGCCAGAGTTTCCAGCGGCTTTTTTCGGTGTATTTGCTGGCCTCGGCGTCGAGGAGAATTACGTCGGCGTTTTGGGTGAAGACTAAAACGCGGGTGGGCGAGGCGAGGATTGTGGCGTATTCGCTGTAGGCGATGTCGGTGCTTTTGTAGATTTCTTCCAGACCTTGGTTGACGTCGAGGCAGTAGAAGTTTTGCCAGACGCCGAAGATCCGACCGGCGGTGAGTACTGGCGTGTGGGAATCTGGCGCAAGGTCTTGATTTTCGGCGAGGGGCTTGGGTTTGATGACGCCCCGATCGTCGAAGGTGAAGATGCGCGTGCCGCCGATTTCGGTCGAGATGATGAGGCGCTCGCCATCGATGATGGGTGTGGGGACGTTGAACTCTCCTTTGTCGACAGGCGGGAGCGTCCATTTGCGTTTGCCGGTCGCCAAGTCCCAGCCTCCGAGGGAGTTTTTATCGAAGCCGACGAGTTGAGGTGGCTGGCCTTTTAGGTTGAGGACCACGAAGGAGCAGAAGGCGCTGGGTGCTCCTCCGGTGCGCCAGATTTCGTCGCCGGATTTGGGATCGAGGGCGATTATGGAAGCTTTGGGGCCGCCGGGGTTGAGGATGAGTTTGTTGTCGGCGATCAGCGGCGAACTGGCGGTTCCCCAGATGAGGTCATCGGTCGCGGCGTAATCGGCGCGGAGGTTTTTAGTCCAGAGCAGATCTCCCTTGGCGGCATCGAGCGCGTAGAATTTTCCAAAGGCGCTAAGGAGATAAACGCGGCCTTCGTGATGCAGCGGTGTGGCGCGAGGGGAGGCGCCGTAATCGAGGCGGCCGGCGGCGGGGCGCTGGAAGGTCCAGAGATCGGCGCCGCTTTTGGCGTCGAAGCAGCGGAAGATGTCGTTTTGGTCGACCACATCGCGGTCGACGATGAAGACTTTGCCATCGGCGACGGTGACGCCGCCTAGGCCTTCGGCAGTGAGAGGTTTGCGCCAAAGGACTTTGGGCTCTGGCGCAAGCTGGTCGGGGAGCCAGGCAAGCAGCGCGTCGCGATTTTTACCGCGCCACTGAGGATAATCGCCATTTACGGCGTGATGTTCGTGCTCAAGATTCGGAGGGTCTTTTTTTTTGCGGCGGCTTCGACGGTTACAAATCCATCTTTCGTCTCGAGCGCGGTTTTTAGCTTCGCGTCTTTGCCGATCTCGAGGAGAGCTTGGGTGAGCTTTTGCTTGAGATCCACTGGGAGATCGGAGCGGACGAAGGCGCCGACGAACGGGACATCGGCGGTTTCGGCGATGACGCGGAGGTCGCCCTTTTGCACGGTGCCGCAGCCTTCGAGGAGGGGCTTGGCGTAGCTGGAGATCACGGCGGCGCCATGCTCGCCGGCGGGGAATTCGAGAATCTTGGTGCAGCCTTCATCGCAGGCAGAAGCGGTTTCGAGTTTGCTTGGCAACTCGACGCCGGCTTTCTTGAAGAGCTCGATGGCGGCGTCATGCTTTTCGCGCGATTCTTCATTGCCGAAGAAGATGCGGTAGCCCTTGAGATCGGCAAGGTCCTTGGCTTTGTCGGAAGTTTTGACGACGATGATGCCATATTGGGTTGTGCCGCCATCTTTGCCGGTGAGCATGGCGACGTTGTCGAACTCGCGTTTCATTTCCTTGGCGTCGTAGTTGACGACTGAGTGCTTACCGATCACGAGGTCGGCTTTGCCCTTGGTTTTTTCTTTGAGGGCGGTGCGAAGAGACTCGGAAAATTCAAGTTTCACTTTCATGCCGAGTTCTTTTTGAAGGTAATCGGCGAGTGTCTCATATTTGCGCTGGGCGTAGCCTTTGACGCAGGGGCAGGAGAGGGGCAGGGCGAGTGGGTCCATCACCACGATGGTGAGGTCGCCGAGGGTGTCGTCGGCGAGCGAAGGGGCGGCGGCCAGGGTGACGAAAGTTGCGCCTGCGGCGAGGAGGGTTCGGCGGTCCATTTGTCTGATATCCGGGATGGGCTTTTTGGACAGGATTTACAGGATGGGATTCACCTGTGGCGATCCCCAGCAGTCTTGTCACCGCTGGGGAGCAGAATGGATCCAATACTTATTCGCCAACCGCTGCGGCTGCGGCGGTATCGGCTTTTTCGGTCTTCGGGGTCGGCGTGCTGGTTTCTTCTTTTGGCGCCGAGAGCTTCGAGATTACGATCTTCGAGCCGTTGAGGTCGAGGAAGAAGACGCGGTCGCGGGCTTTGGTCGTGGCGACGGCGACGTTTTTGCAACCACCGGAGACCCGCACGGCGGCGAGTGTGGATTGGAACTCGCCGCTGGAGTTAAAACACTTCACTTTGCCTTCTGATTCGGCGGTGAAGATATCGCCATTGGAAGCGAAGCAGAGGTTCATGGGGTTGCAGCAACCGCCGAAGCCATCGCCATCGCCGCCACGGGCGCGGCTGCCGAACTGGGCAAGCTTTTTGCCTTCGGCGTCGAATTTGAGAACGCGGTGGCGGGAGTTTTCAGCGACGAAGAGGTCGGCGCCTTTGGCTTGGATGTCTAATTGGCCACAGCAGCCGGAGAGGTTTTCGACGATCTGCTTTCCATCTTTACCGTCGCGGGACATCTTCCAAACCGCGAAGCCGTAACCGGTGGTCATGCGAGTTGCGGCATAGAGAGAGTCTTCCGAAGCGGTGAGTGCGTAGATTTGGCCTTGGGTTGCTTTGAGCGACTTGATGGCGTCATCGACGGACTGCGTTTTGAGGCTTTCGAGTTGGGTCTGATAGGACTTGATGATTTGAGTGTAGGCTTCGGTGTTGTCGGGCGTTCCTTCTTCGCTGGCGACGCCTTTTTCTTTTTGCTCTTTCATTGTTTTCATCGCTTGCTCAAGCGAAGTGATCTGTTCTTTGAACTGAGCGATGCTCGCTTCCTTGGCGGCTTCAGCGGCTTTCTTCCAGTCTTCGTCGGTGCCGGTCATGTTCGGTGGGACGACTTTTTCGATGAGGGCGCCATCGCTTTTGTAGCGGGCGAGGACGCCTGGTCCGCCGACGATCACTTCGCCATCGGGGGCGACGGTGATGCGATGAGGTTTGAAATCGAGCGGGAAGCGGCGGAGCTCTTCACCTTTGGCGGAATAGACGCGGACTTCGCCATTGGCGGTTGCGTCGGACGATTTTACTTCGGGCGTGTCGCCATAAACCATCGGAGCGGCGAGCAAGGCATGAATCGTGTCATCGGGACCGATCGCGAAGGTTTGCAGGGTTTCGCCATGATCGCCGCGGATGACGATTTGTTCTTGGGCGAGTTGTTGCTTCCAGGTTTTGATTTGGTCGTCGGTGATTTCGATGGCGCGAGGCTGGCCATCGGCGATGAACATGGCGATCGCGTTTTTCTTGGTGTCGGCGATGAGCCACTTCTCGCCGGTCGTGGTGGGGAACTCGGTGTTCAGGCTGGGCGGGAGTGTGCCATACGCTTGGCGTTGGCCTTGGGGCGTCATGCGGAAGAGCATGAGTTGTTCGGAGGAGGTGTTGTTGAACTCAATCGTTGTGGAAGCGACATCGGCGTTTGCGGCGTTTTCGAGCGGGTGCTTTTTGTTGGCGTCGGCGTCTTTGTCAGCGGGCGCGGCGGCTTTGGCGAGTGGGACTGAAAAGTGGACCAGGGGAATAGCTTTGACGACTTTTGTGATCGCCTTTGAGGCCGCTTTGTTCTCGGTGGTTTTGGTTTCCGCTGGCTTGGCTACTTTTGCTTCCTCGGCGGGCTTGGCGGCTTCCTGTGTTTTTGCCGCAGCTTCTTGAGCCTTGGTGGTTGATGGACCGGTCGCGGTCCAGGCGACGAGGCCAGAGATGCTTAACAGACCGAGAATGCCAAATTGCGACGCGCGACAGCAGAACATATTTTCTTCTCCGGTTGGGACTCCATTATGATGGAACGAAGTATACGGTGGATCATTGCGTCCACGCAACAGATTTGTCACGGCAGCGCAACGGGCGTATGCCCCTAAAAAGTAGCGACTACGGGCGGCAGCGAGCTACCTCCCCCGCCGATAGTGCTTGATTTCTAGATCGGCAGGTAGCAAGTCGCAGAACGCTAGCGACGGATTGCGGTCGCCAAGCGCTTGCCATCATTTGTCGAGTTCGTAGAACTTTGCGGCGTTGCCGGCGAAGATTTTTTGCTGGGCTTCCGCTCCATGCTTGGCCGTCAACTCTTTAAGGGCGGCGATCCATTCACGGAGCTCCGCACCGAGGAGGCAGACGGGCCAGTCGCTGGCGAACATTACTCGGTCGACGCCGAAGCTGTCGATGCAGTGGTCGATGATTGGAGCAAGCTCCGCGGGCTTCCAATCAACTTTCTTTACCTTGGCAATGATGCCGCTCAATTTGCAAACGACATTTTTCTGTTTGGCGATCTCGGCGATCCCCTTTTTCCAGACTTCGGCTTCGTGATCGGGTTTGCGGAAGCGTTTCGATTCGGGGAGGAAGGCTTGATAGTCGGCGTTGCCACAGTGGTCGAGGACGAATTTCATCTCGGGGAATTTTTCAACGAGCTTGGCGGCGGCCGGAAGTTGATCGGGGCGGGTGCAGAGATCGAAGCGGAGTTTGAGGTCGCCGAGGAGGCGGATATGTTTGAGAAAAAGTTCGTCTTCAAAGACCTTGTCGCCTTTCTCGCCGGCGACAATGTGGCGGACGCCTTTGATGTAGGGGCTGGTCGCAAAATTTTTAATGTAGGCTTCGAACTGGGGCTTCAGAAGATTGCCGCCGATGACACCGGCGATGGTGGGTGACTTGCCCTCTTTGCATAAGTCGATGACGAACTGAGCTTCGGCGGACTTTTGTTCGGTGACGACGTCGACTTCCATGTAGACGGCGCGATTGACGTTCAGCCCTTCGGTGGCTTTAAGGTAGTCGGCGGTGACGAAATTGCGGTCGAGAGTTTTGTCGCCTTTGAGCCAATCGAGCTTTAGTTGGGTTAGGTCCCAGAGATGTTGATGGGTGTCGATGATTTCGATTTCGGAGTTCTGGTCCGCAAGCGTCCACTGCG
>JBKJSI010000604.1:0-2882 GCA_046595915.1 Pirellulaceae bacterium | reverse complement strand
CGAGACGCTCAGGAATACGCGGCGTGGCGTCGTTGGCCTCCGGAGAAATCACTCCGAATACGAAATCAATGGCTTCAAGGCACGGCGCGAGTTGTTCAGCGATCTCGAAGTGCTTCGCCAGAAACTCACTTCGGCTTGCCTTACGTTTTCCCTCGCATTGTTCTTGATACGCCGCCGCAGCAGCTGCCACGCGCATTTCCCTGCTTTCGGTCAGATTGCGATCGACGATGTTGTTTTGGGGTTCCATGGAAGGCGCTCAATGATTTGCCGCACCATTAGGGGTGCTTTCCCAATCGAGATTGCGTTCACGAAGCCACTTTCGAGTTTTTACCAAGTCCCAAACTCGAAATCCTGAATCGCACAGCAGCACCAGATGTCGACCATCGGGAGTGAATTTCAGTTCCTTGATTTGCAAGCGCTCTGGCCATTTTGCGATAGTCTTTTTTGCAAGAATATCAATAATCTCAATTTGAAAGCCATCGAATCCAACCATGATCTTTCCATCGGGCGCGATGGCGATCTTGGAAAAATGGTTCGGCCTCGGCGCTAGTTCTCCGAGGATTTCCAGATCCTCGCCTCCAACGATCTTGGTTTGATATCGAAAGTCTTGACCAGGTGTAATGGTCTCGATTACGCCGAATAAGGCATTCGGTGTTAAGTCGATCTCGCGAATAGACTCGTCAATCACACTGAGTTGATGTGGCTTTGACCTGACATCTACCAGCGAAACCCCTGCCGAATTGGTGTGCATCCCAAAGACAATCGCTTGGTGCTCATTCGGTCGCAGAAATACTTTCGAAGTGTTTTGTTGAGAAAACTCCTCGTGGTGGAAGTCTCCAGACGGAGAATACTTCACGAAATGAGTTTTCTCATCCGTCCCAAAACATCCAAAGGCAAGCAAAAGCTCACCAGACTCGGAAATGTTGGCAAGAATAAGTCGGCATGATTTTGGCAGCGAAGGGCCAGGAATCATCCTGCGCGAAGGCGCTTGCCCTGGAGCGACGACCTCGAGCGTTTCTAGCGCCCATTGCGATTGCTCGTGAGACCAGGTGAGCAGACCCGACCCATCAGGTAGCATCGCCGCCGCAGTAGCAGGGCTTCTTGACGACCATACTCTTTTTCGCGACTCCAAATTCCACATTTCCGTCCCCTCCTCGCCGGAAATCAGAATTCCATCGGGCTTTTTCAAATAACTGACAATACCCGGGTTCGAAAGCCAGCCGCCAAACTCACGTTGCCAGCATTCCAGAGGATCCTCCAAGGTAATGACAGGGGTTCCGCTGGCAAGGACAAGTCGTCCATTTGCGCCAAAATTCTGCGGATATTCCGATTTGAACTGATCAACGATCTTTTCCCTTCGATGCAAATCCCAGATGCTAATGCCGCCGACAATGGCGTTGATCAACAAATCTCCTTGCGGCGCCACTACGCATGAACTGTTGCGTTCATTCAGTAAAATGCTGCGCTCTAGCTGTAGACTTTGGGAGCGAAAAAAACGTGCGGTAGAGTCGGTTTCAATGACGTAAAACCACTTTCTCGTCCATTCGGCGCCCCTAGTAGCCGAACTGCAAGCAATGGGCGGCGGCGCCGTCAGGCCCTCTTTGAGTGACAGGAATCGAATCTCTTTCGCCAAAGTGACCGCAAGCAAAGATTCATCTGGTGAGAACGTAAGTTGAAGAGGTTCCTCCTTGAATTCCGTCAGCACCCTCTGTGTTCCCAAGGCTGCATCAATTTCCACCAATTTCAAATCACTTACCAGATAGTAACGACCAGAGGAGTTCCATTTTTGCGATTTGTAAATCGATCCAGGAGTAACTTCAGCTACGATTTGTGACGCCTTCCAATCCCACACTTGAAGGCTGATTGGCCGCGCTTGCTTCTCGAAGTAGCTGTATTGGCCCACTGCAAGATACTTCCCATCCTGACTGAAATCCCAAGGCGATATTCCCCGTTGGAATTCGAATGTTTTGGCGAAAGTACCTCGAAATTCTCCAATTGTGTTGCTAGACCCGTCCGCCTCATTCCGGAAGATCGTCACGGTATTGGGCGCCACCCGATTCGCCGAATAGGAATGGCCCTTTTGAACGCTTTTCGCGTCTCCTTCGGTCTTGGGGATCCTCGAAAGCGCTTCTGGAGTCGCGGCAACTACGGCTCGCTGGCCCAAAAAATAAAATGCCTCACTGCGCAAGCTGTCTATCGCCCTCATCTTCGCCGCAGCGGTGATCACATCGAGGCCGCGTTGGCGCGATCCAAGCGTTAAATCACTATGTCCCAGCCGCAACTGATCCACATAGGACTGAAACAACCGCTCCGTTGCTTCCTTATTCGCGACTTCCACATCCTTTAGCGCCGATTCAAGCTTCGTGTTCGTCTTCCCCAAGGATTCGTTGGCTTTATTTAGTTTGGCAACGGCATTATCAAGCTGCACGTTCTTCAGCACCTGAACCACCGCCAGCGCCGAGAGCAGCCCAAAAATGAGCAGCGCCAGTGACGCAACGAGCCGGTTTTGGCGGCACCAGCGCCATGCTTTCTCCACAAGTCTTGTGCGGCGCGCCGTGATTGGCTGGTCGGCAAGGAATCGTCCCAAGTCTTCGCCAAATTCCCACGCCGATGAGTAGCGTTCCGTCGGCGCTTTCGCCATGGCCTTCAGCACAATCGTTTCCAAATCACGCGGAATTGGTTTGACGATTTTGCGAGGCGCGATCGGCTCTTCCGAAATCACCTGCCGCATCAGGGCTTCTTGAGTCTCGGCTTCAAAGGCACGTCTCAACGTCGCCAACTCATAAAGCGTCGCACCAAGAGAATAGACATCGGACCGCGCATCAAGTGAAATTGTCTTGCCGCTGGCCTGTTCCGGCGCCATGTATCGCAGCGTGCCCATG
>JBKJSI010000477.1:0-5750 GCA_046595915.1 Pirellulaceae bacterium | reverse complement strand
TCGAATGTCGTGATTCCTCGCTAAGGCGTCGGGTTAGGATGGCCAAACGCGGGTTGAAAACTAGAGAATCGATTACCAGCCGCGATCCTTCACAATCCACTCGATTTGGCCGATATGGTGGCGGGTGTGCCAGACGTAGAGGTTGAGGGCTTCGTCGAGGCGGTAGCTCTTTTTGGATTCAGGGTGGTAGTAAGTCCGGGCGAAGTCGGTGTCGGACATCGTTTTGAGGCACTCTACTAGGCGAGCATGGACGGCTTCTAGTAGGGCCAGCGTTGGCGCGAGGTCGCCGGACTTGGCGTCGGGCAATTCTGCGCATTTTGTTTCGTCATACGGCTTGATCGTGGGGTTCTCTTCGGTGAGGGCGACCTTGAAGCGGATGTAGGTATTGACGTGGCTATCGGCGAGGTGATGGGTGATCTGGCGGATCGTCCAGTTCTTGTAATAGGTATCGAGTTGAGCGGGAGTGAGTTTGGAGAGAAGCTCTTTCAATTGACCTGGTGCGGCGGCGTATTCGGCGATCAGTTCTTTACGGCGGGCGGCGGGGATATTGATTTCAGGGCTGTAGTCGCCGGCGGGATTTTGGGGGGGCGAGGAGGCAGCTGCGGACATGATGGATGGCTCCTTAGCAAAGTTCTACAAGAGAGTTCGTCAGGCGGGAGCCTGACCTACGGGGATTTGAACAGAAGGTCACAAAGGAAACCAAGGAAGTTTCGAGGGGCAGGGACAGCAGCGCTAGTGAATAGTTCGCGCTGGGTGGGGATTACTTCCATGCTTCGAGCGCCGGGTAGGGTTTGCGGTCGCTGGAGAATAAACCCCATGACTTTTCGATTTCTAGACCGGAGGCTGCGCTTTTCCAGGGGAGATCGAAGGCTTCGAAGGCGACGCCGTGGAATGCATAGACGTTTTCATTCTTGGATTTTTGGAGGTCGCCGTGTTTGCGGTACGCCTGCCAAAAATCTCGCTGACTCGCGGGTGAGTAGGCCAGTTTGCCGGCATGGGGAAAGCCGGTTTCTTTTAGCAGGATTGGTTTCTGGCATCGCTCGGCGAGGTCGATTGCTTTTTCGCGAGTCCATTTCGCGGCCTCGGCGGCGGTGGCTTTTTCGTTGTCAAATACGGGATGGATATTCGGCGCGGCGAAGTCGCCGAAGTTGCGGATGAAGTCGTCGTCGTAGCCCACAAGCGGTTCGCTGGTGGTGAGGGGAATGCTGGCAGGGAGGATTGCTCGCAAGCGAGTTGCGGCGATTTGAAGGTCTTCAGCTTCGTAGCGTTTGAAGGTGATGCCTTCATTGCCGACGATCACCGCCAATTGGAAATCTTTCTCGTGGAGTTTCGCGAGAGCGGCGACGCCATCGAGTTCGGCAGTCGATTTGGGATCCCAGATGGCGAGCATGATTGAGCGGTAACCAAGGGATTTGGCGAGGGTCGTGATGCGCGGTGTGCAGGCTTCGTGGTAGCCGTAAAGGACAAGGCCATCGAAAGTGGGCCGGAGTGCTTCGAGGTCTTTGCGGATTTCACTTGTCAGCAGCGACTGATTATTGGCCGGATTGCGCGGGTCGAGTTTGGAGGGTGTGTAAGTGATGAACTTCGGTGGCTTCTCGCTGGCCAGGGCGACAAGGAACGGAAAATCCTTTGGCTGCCGAGTTTGCCCCAGCGCCGCAGTCGTGAACAGTGAACAAAGCGTCGTCACTAAGAGCAGTAGTGAACCGATTTGCGGCATAGGATCGCCTTCAGAATAGATGAATTGACGATGCAAAAAACAGGACGCACAAAAGAAGTGAAATGGCGTCAGGGAAACCTTAGACTAACCAAAGAGCCGGAAATGCCAAATGACCCGAGTGGAACTTCCCGATGTCAATGCTTGGACAGGAACCGATCGATCGACGCAAAGTACTCACAGCAGGAGCTCTCGCACTGCTAAGCGGCGCGGCTTGCGCACGGGGCGAAGCAAAACCTAGCGAAAAAGAGGAGACAACGTCTCTCGATCAGGCGAGGCGAATTTTGAAGGCTTTGGAGCCGCTCCATGAGCGGAAAAGGGCGAATGTGGCGGGGGATTGGCTTGTCGAACATGCCGAGGCGGGGCAGACTTTTGAACAATTTGTGAGTGGGCAAGGTACGAGGGTTGCGGCAAAATACCAAAAGCTCTACGTGCAACCGCTGGGCACTTTTACAATGCCGCAGGAAGAAGTGCTGAAACGGACGGGTGATGTGTTAGCCGCGTTCTTTGGCATGAAGTTGGAACTGCTGAAAGGCATCACGCTTGAAGCAATGCCCGACTCAGCCAAGCGAATTAATGAATACACCAAGGAGCCGCAGTGGTTGACGACCTATCTCATGCAATCGGTGCTCAAGCCAAAAGTACCTAAAGACGCGGCGGCAGTGCTGGGGTTAACGGCGGTCGATCTTTGGCCAGGGATGGGTTGGAATTTTGTGTTTGGTCAGGCGTCGCTCAGCGAACGGACCGGCGTCTGGTCGATGGCCCGAAATGGTGACCCGGCGGGCGACGAATTAGAGCGGAAGCTGTTCTTAAGGCGAACACTCAAGACAGCGGCGCATGAGACGGGGCATATGCTCGGTATCCTGCATTGCAAACTCTACGAATGCGGCATGAATGGTTCGAACAATCGCCAAGAGAGCGACCGCCAGCCGCTGGAGTTTTGCCCCGAGTGTCAAGCGAAAGTCTATTGGACCTGTAACGCAGCGCCGAACAAGCGGCTTTCGGAGCTTTTCGATTTGATGAAGAGGTTTGAGCTGGAAGAGGCAAAAGATTTTGAAGCCGAGCTCAAAGCGCTGAAAGGTGTGTGAGTGGCGCAGCGTGAAGTTTAGATTTCATTCCCAGATAAATTGGCACATTGCCGTGGCAATGGGGGCGGAGATCAGGATGGGGAGCCAAGCGGCGACGGGCGCGGAAACCGCCATACTTGCGCCGAGAGATTGGCAGGCGATTACAAGCACGCTATAGCCTCCAACGATGAGCAGGCAGATGCCGCCGATGACAAGAAAGTGTCGCTGACGACGAGCAAGAACAATCGGGAGACCAAGGAAGAGAAGGCACGCGTCGAGAAATGGACGAGTGATACGGGAATGGATCAGCACTCTGATGCCGGAGCCGAAGTCGATGGCCGGATTCCAGAGATCGCTAAGCAGTTCGGCGGTGCTGGAGTACTGCCGCCAAGCAGTGCCGCCAGCCACATCTTCAAACTTCACATCGGTGGCGACATAGCAGTTTTCGGGCTTGAGCCAGATCGTATCCTTTGGGCTAAAGAAAACTCCTTTCCCATTGGCGGTCGCCGACGACAATTTCGCGAAGTCGGTAGGCGATTTGACCTTATAGAAAATATATCCGCCCGGCCGCTTTTTATCGCCAGGAATGTAATAAGCCTCTTCCGCGACGACGAACCGGCCAACTGATTGACACTCGGCGGGGAGCTGAAACATCGGATCACGAATCTGCTTGTGAGCGACGATCACTCCGCCGCCATTAATCAGCACGCCATTGGAAAGATCATAAATCGGCGATAGCTTGCCCACTTTTTCACCGCCCCAGTCTTGAGCGCGACGCGTGAGTGCATCGCGATGCTTCGGCAAGAGATATTCGCGATTGGCGATGGAGAGCCCGAAAATGCCGAGCGAGGCGACAATAAGCCAACGAACGACGCGCGTCTTCGAGATGCCCGCCGCGAGGATGGCAGTGAACTCATTGGCGCGTTGCATACCGGTGATCGTGAAGCAGGCGGCGCAAAGTGTGAGCAGGGGACTTGTGGCGTCGAAAAAGCTGAGCATCCTCGGGCCATAGTATTGAGCGAGAACTTTCATCAGGCCGTTTTTTTGGCCTTCGGCAAGGAAGTCGTCAAAATTGGAAAACGCATCGATGATCACATAGAGCCCGACAAGGCTCAGGAAACAAACGATGAAGGTGCGCAGGAAGGCGCTGATTACGAAACGATCGAGGATCGTGATGCGCAGATCAATAATGGGGCGCGGCATGTTCATACGGCGGGGAAAATAGGGGAAAATGCGGCCAAGGGTCAAGGGCGCGCGGCTAGCGGGGAGGTGCTAGCATGACAGGGGTGGTCGATGCAAAAATGAGTTCATGTCATCGGGCGCCGCACTTTCATCGTGGTTTCGTCTCTTAGGCAGCGCAAGCGAACTCCTTGCCCCGCCCTGCTGTGGATTTTGCGGCGCCGTGCCAGCAGAGAACTTTCGGGCGATTTGTGCAGTTTGCCATCTGCGACTGGAGGCTGAGCGGTATCCGGCCTGCGGACAATGTGCGGCAGTGTTGGCCTCGCCAACAGAAAAGTGTGGGGGTTGTTTAGGCCGAACCGATTTTCCGATTCGTGGGGTGACGGGCCTATTTCGCTATCAAAGCGTGGGACGGAATTTGATTTTGAAATTGAAGCAAGATCATGACGGGGTCTTGGCTCAGAGTCTGGCCGAGGTTTGGCTCGATCGGGCGCGTGCGCGAACTGATGCAGGGTGGCTCGAGAGGATCGATCTGGTGACATGCATTCCGCAGCGTCTCAGGTTTCCTTGGGAGCGAAGGAATGCGGGGCCGGTGAATCTGGCGAGGGAGATTGGGCGGTTCTTGGGCAAACCGGCGGCGCCATTTGCTTTGCAGGTGCGCAAATGGATGCGGCCGCAGCATGATCTGAATATGCGACAGCGACAGCGGAACGTTCGCCGTGCATTTCGTGTTCGCCGCGAGCAGGATATAAAGGGTCGCGCGATTCTGGTTGTCGACGACGTGATGACCAGCGGCGCGACATTGTGTTCCGCGGCACAAACTCTTCTTGACGCAGGCGCCTCCGAGGTGTGGGGCGCTGTGGCGGCAAGAGGGTTGGCGTTTGGCAATGCCGGCTCCACTACTGCTACGAAATCGTCCTCTCCCTCCGCTTGAAAGTTCCTGCCTTGAGCCAGATTGAAGCTTCTTCCTTTCCCCAGTTCCCTCGAGTTCGCATTGGCACGCGCGGCAGTCAGCTCGCCAAGTGGCAGGCAGAGTGGGTCGCGCACGAACTAAGAAATCGCGGAGTCGAGGTTCAGGTTGTTATTTTGCAAACGCAGGGGGATGTTCAAGAGGGGCCACTCTCCGCAGGCGGGGGCGTGGGGCTTTTTACGAAGGAAATTCAGCGGGCGCTCCTCGACGGCCAAGTCGATCTGGCGGTTCATAGTCTTAAAGACTTGCCGACCGAAGCCGTGGAAGGACTTTCCCTTGCCGCTGTGCCACAGCGCGAGGCGGTGAGCGATGTGCTCTTCTCGAATTCGGGCTGTGACCTTGCTTCGTTGGCAAAAGGAGCGTCGGTCGGCACAGGAAGCACGCGCCGGGCAGCGCAGCTTCTTCATCGGCGGCCCGATTTAAAAATCCTGCCGATTCGCGGCAATGTGGAGACGCGGCTACGAAAACTCGATTCGGGAGAGTTCGACGCAATCGTCCTTGCCCAAGCTGGCGTAAAGCGATTGGGGTTACTGGATGCTCGGCCGCATTGGGTGATACCGATGTCGGTGATGTTGCCAGCCGTCGGCCAGGGAGCGCTGGGGCTGGAGACGCGGACGGGAGACTTCGCCACTCGTAAGGCGATCGAGGCAATCAATCATGCGGAGTCTTGGGCGGCCGTGCTGGCGGAGCGGGGCCTATTGGCTCGCCTGAGGGCAGGGTGTCTTGCGCCGGTGGGAGCTTGGGCGCGGGATGATGATGGGGTGCTGCGGCTCGATGCGGCGGTGCTCAGTGTGGATGGGAAGAAGCGGATTGTTTCGAC
>JBKJSI010000432.1:0-8771 GCA_046595915.1 Pirellulaceae bacterium | reverse complement strand
ATAACTTGCCGTACCGATCGGTTTCGCCGCTTGAATAAGGCTTGTTTTTGCGAAGGGGCTCAAGGGGCACAACTTGTCACCCACTCTAGGGACAGTGACAAGTTCGAGGGGCGCATTGGAGAGGGCGACGAAGGGCTTCGTGTCTGAGCGTTCCTGGCCAACTGGCCAAGGTTCGCGCGCACGGTGTTGCTGGCCGTTACTGGCCAGCTTTTTTGGCGGCATCTTGGATGCGGGCGTCAATACATTGCACAAATATAACACAGTAACTAAGTGATATATTGATAACACTTCGTTTCGATATCGGCGCAGGCAAGCTCGCAGGCCTTTTGGAGTCCTATTAGAAAATGCTTGGTGCAGCTTGACCTACTTGAGGCGGCTGTTGGTGAGGACTTGGGGATTGCCGGAAGATCGAAATTAAGAGCTTGTCGAGCCAGGAAAAAATTTGTGGTAGGA
Source organism: Pirellulaceae bacterium (assembly GCA_046595915.1). GTDB lineage: Bacteria > Planctomycetota > Planctomycetia > Pirellulales > Pirellulaceae > JBKJSI01. Next base: position 8,318 of record JBKJSI010000432.1, on the reverse strand, counting down.
CACAAACCATTGTCACTGTGAGGATTACGACTTGGCGCCGCGGCGCCAACTGGGCCAAATTTGGGCGGATACTTGGTATACTTACTTAAATCCGATCATCCTACCCCAACGCGTCTTCGAGGGCTTCCTCGCTTACGCTTCGGGTTGGGAATTGAGGAGATGCCCCACCTGCCTTGTACCTCGTTTACTCCCGCCTGGAGGTACCTTCGTTTGAATTGCTTGATTCGATATTGCGCCTGCTTGTTGACGGCGCTGATTTGCCTTCCGGCTGAAGCCGGTACTCCAACGGATGCGCCGGTTTCGTTTAGCCGTGATGTTCGTCCCATTCTTTCGCGATACTGTTTTAAGTGCCACGGGCCGGATGATGGGTCGCGTCAGGCGGGTTTGCGGCTTGATTCCTTTGAGCATGCGCTGAAGGCGGCCGATTCAGGGATGCCGGCGGTGGCGCCTGGTAAAAGCGCGGAGAGTGAACTCGTTCGCCGCATTCTTTCGGAAGACGACGCGGAGAAGATGCCGCCGCCTGCGGCGAAGACTTCGCTCACGGCGGAGCAAAAAGCGATTCTACGGCGTTGGGTCGATCAAGGGGCGAAGTATGAGTTGCACTGGGCGTTCGTTGCGCCGACGAAGCCGGCGCTGCCGAGTGTGAAGCAAACTGACTGGGCGCGAAACGAGATTGATCGATTCATCCTGGCGAAGCTCGAATCGGAGGCGCTCGCGCCGTCGCCCGAAGCGGATCGCTATACCTATGTGCGACGGGTCTATCTCGATCTGATTGGTATTCCGCCCACGCCAGAAGAAGCGGATGCCTTTGTGAATGACGCATCGCCTGAGGCCTACGAAAAGCTGGTCGATGGTCTTTTGAAATCAAAGCACTATGGCGAGCGTTGGGCGCGGCGCTGGCTCGACCTGGCTCGTTATGCGGACACTAATGGCTACGAAAAAGATCGCCAGCGGACGATTTGGCCATATCGCGATTGGGTGATTAATGCGCTCAATGCCGATATGCCGTTTGATCAATTCACGATCGAACAATTGGCGGGCGACATGCTTCCCAATGCGACGCGCGAGCAGCGGGTGGCAACGGGTTTTCATCGCAACACGATGCTCAATGAGGAAGGCGGGATCGATCCGCTCGAGTTTCGTTACTATGCGATGACCGATCGCGTTAGCACGACCGGCACGGCTTGGCTTGGGTTGACCATCGGCTGTGCTCAATGTCACACACACAAGTTCGACCCGATTTCGCATGATGAGTATTTTCAGTTTTTTGCGTTGCTCAATAATGCCGATGAGCCCGAGGCGCCGCTGCCGGACGAAGCATTTTTGAAGGAAGAGCAGCGGCGGCAAGAGGAAGCGGCGAAGCTGATCGCGGAGTTGCCCGCTGCCTGGCCCGGAAAGGATGAGGCTGAAAAAGCGGCATCGCTGCAAACCGCTTTTGACGCTTGGCTGGCGAAAGAACGACCTCGCACGGTGATTTGGAATCCACTCGCGCCGACAAAGGTCTCCGCGAATATCCCGACGCTTTCGGTCGAGAGTGATAACGTCATTTTCGCTTCGGGTGATACTTCTAAAGTTGACATCTACGAGATAGAGCTTGCTCCGTCGAATGTGACAACGGCCGCGATCATGCTTGAGGCGTTGCCTGACTCGCGACTACCTGATGGTGGCGCAGGCACAACTTATTACGAGGGTGGCAAGGGCGACTTTTTCTTGGGTGAATTCGGAATCACCAGCAGCGATAAGCCCGCCAAATTCTCCTCCGCCACCGAGAGTTACAGCAAAAACCGCTTCGGCGCCGGCGCACTCACCGCCGCTCAAACTTTCGATGGAAATTTAGAAACCGGCTGGTCGATCGATGGCGGACAGAATCAGCGGCATACCGCCGTTTATGTTCTTGCCGAACCGATTCCCGCTGGGCAGCCGATCAAAGTGAAAATGACCTTTGGGCGACACTTTGCTAGTTCGCTCGGCAAGTTCCGTTTCTGGATGAGTGACAACAAAGAGGCAGTGGCTCGCGATTTGTCTTTTGAGTTGGAGTCCTTGCTTCGAAAGCCGCCAGCGGAACTCGCCGAAGCTGAAGTTGCTACCCTCAAAGCCGCATTTCTCCTTCAGGCCACGGAACTCGCCGAGCAAACGAAGAAAATTCGCGAGCTGCAGAAATTGCGGCAGCCATTGACTTCGCTCGTGATGCAGGAGCGGCCGGCGAACCATCCGCGTTCGACGTTTGTGCATCATCGGGGCGAATTTTTGCAACCGAAGCATCAGGTTCAGCCGGGCGCTCCGGCCTTTTTGCCCCCGCTGCAGAAGGAGAAGGCAAATCGGCTCGGGCTCGCGAATTGGCTTGTTTCGAAGCAAAATCCGCTGAGCGCCCGAGTGGCGGTGAATCGGGAATGGTCGGCGTTTTTTGGCAAAGGCATCGTTCGCACGGTGCAAGATTTTGGTTATCAAGGCGAGTCGCCGTCGCATCCGGAGTTACTCGATTATTTGGCGATTAGCTTTATGGAGAATGGCTGGTCGCTGAAGAAGTTGCATCGGCAGATCGTATTGAGTGCGACTTACCGGCAAGATTCCAAGGCTTCCCCCGCGCTACTCGCGAAGGATTCTGAAAATCGGCTTCTCGCTCGTGGCCCGCGTATTCGCCTTGAAGCAGAGGTGATTCGCGATGCGTTGCTCAAAGCGAGTGGCTTGCTGTCGGAGAAGATGGGTGGGCCGAGCGTGTTCCCGCCTCAACCGGCGAGTATTACTACTGAGGGCGCCTATGGCAGTCTCTCGTGGAAGCCGAGTGAGGGGGAAGATCGTTATCGGCGGAGCCTCTATACGTTTGCGAAACGCACGACGCCTTTTGCGATGCTCGCGGCCTTCGATGCGCCTTCGGGCGAGGCTTGCCTTGCTCGCCGCGAAGCTTCGAACTCGCCGCTTCAGGCACTTACGCTGCTCAATGATGAAATGTTTCTCGAAATGGCGAAGCATCTTGGCGCTGAGGCGGCCAAACGCGAGGGAACCATCGACGATCGGTTGCTTTGGATTTGGCGTCGCTGCTTGACGCGCCCGCCGACGGAGGCTGAGAAGCAGCTATTCGCCGATTGGGCTAAGAAGCTTGTCGCGGAAAGCAAGGAACCGGAAACGGCTATCCTGACGCAGTTCGCCCGAACCCTTTTCAATGTCGACGAAATGGTGACCAAGCGATGAACTTTTTAACCCAGACAGCTCGGCGACATTTTTTAGGCGAGTGCGGCGTTGGCCTTGGGAAAGCGGCTTTGGCGTCGCTGCTCGTTGGCGGTGGCGCGGCGAAGGCTGCTGAGCGCACCGATGCGCTGGCGCCGAAGCAGCCGCATTTTACGGCGAAGGCGAAGCGCGTCATTCACCTCTTCATGGCGGGGGCGCCGAGTCAGCTCGATCTTTTTGACTACAAGCCCGAGCTCGCCAAGCTTCAGGGAAAACCCCTGCCGCCCTCGGTGATTGGTGGTCAGCGATATGCATTTATTCGCTCCGATGCGGCGGTGCTCGGGCCGCAGTTTAAGTTTGCCAAGCATGGCGGTTCGGGGCTCGAAATCTCTGAAGCTTTGCCGAATCTCGCCAAGATTGCCGATGAGATTTGCCTAATCCGCTCGATGAAAACGGATCAGTTTAATCATGCGCCTGCGCAGATCTTTTTGAATACCGGCTTCTCGCAGCCGGGGCGACCTTGCCTCGGTGCTTGGACGCTTTATGGGCTGGGCTGCGAGACGCAGAACTTGCCGGCATTCGTCGTGATGTCGACTGGCGCAGGCATCAGCGGCGGCGCGGCGAATTGGTCGAGCGGTTTTTTGCCGACGCTTTACTCAGGCGTCCGCTTCCGCAATCAAGGCGATCCAATTCTCAATGTTTCCTCGCCCAAGGATGTCGATCCGGCGCTCGAGAAGAGTGCGCAAGGACTGATTCAAGGTCTGAATAAACTGAGCCTAGAGCGCGAAGGCGATCCGGAGATTGCGACTCGCATCGCGCAGTATGAAATGGCCTACCGCCTTCAATCCTCGGCGCCGGAGTTGACTGATCTTTCTTCCGAGGGGAAAGAGACGCTTGATCTTTATGGCTGCGATCCGGCGAAGCCTTCGTTTGCTCGCGCCTGTTTGTTGGCGCGGCGGATGATTGAGCGGGGCGTGCGCTTCGTCAACATTTATCACGAAGGCTGGGATGCTCACTCGGATGTCATCGGCAACCACAAGAAGAATTGCGCCGAGACCGATCAGGCGTCTGCCGCACTCGTGCAAGACTTGCGACGGCGTGGCCTCTTAGATGACACGCTCGTCATCTGGGGCGGCGAGTTCGGGCGCACACCGATGGTCGAATCAAGTGCCGCACTTGGCCGCTCCCTGGGCCGCGATCATCACCCGCAGGCTTACACGATGTGGCTAGCGGGCGGCGGCATCAAACCAGGCATCTCTTATGGAGCGACGGATGATCTTGGATTCCATGTCGCCAAAGACCCGGTTCATATTCATGACTTGCAGGCGACGATCTTGAATCAACTCGGCATCGATCATGAGCGGTTGACCTTCTTGCATGCCGGACGTGATTTTCGATTGACCGATGTGCATGGGAAGGTTGTGAAAGAGATCTTGGCGTAAGTTTTAGATTCGATTTCACCACGAAGGCACGAAGACACAAAGAAAAGCCGTAGTCATACTGCTTAATCGTATATTGCGCCGAGATCGTAGAGGGGATTATCTTTTTTTCGCGCATGCGGCGACTTCTGCGTATCCAATTCTTACTGCATTTCCTTCGTGCCTTCGTGGTAGAAAAATCTGCTAGAATCTCTGCTCGAATAGCCCTCTTCTCGCCGCCAGGAAGTTGTAATGTTAATGCGCGCGACGGTTTTGTTTATTGCCGCCATTTGCTTCGTTCAAACTGCTCATGCGCAGGATACTAAGCCTGCCTGGAAAGCTGCACCGGCTCCGCTGATGACCAAGTGGGGCAAAGAAATCTCGCCGGCGAACACGCCTTGGCCCGAGTACCCGCGCCCGCAGTTGGTGCGGGAGAAGTGGCAGAATCTGAATGGGCTTTGGAGCTATGCGGTTGTCGATAAGGGCGCCGCTAATACTTCAAAGGCGCCTGCCAAGTGGGATGGCGAGATTCTGGTTCCCTATTGCATCGAGTCGGCGCTTTCGGGCGTCGGCAAGCGCGTCAGCAGCAAACAGGAACTTTGGTATCGCCGCGAAGTCGAGATTCCGGCTGATTGGAAGGGCCAAAATGTGCTGCTGCATTTCGGCGCAGTTGATTTTGAGTCGACGGTGATCGTCAACGGAACCGAGGTCGGCTTCCATCGCGGCGGCAACAATCCGTTTTCTTATGACATCACCAAGGCGCTCAAGCCCGGCGCGAAGAACGAACTACTCGTCAAAGTCTGGGACCCCACCGATGAAGGCGCTCAGCCGCGCGGGAAACAGATTCGTAATCCGCATGGGATTTGGTACACGCCGGTGACGGGGATTTGGCAGACGGTTTGGATGGAGCCTGTAGGCGCCTCGTATGTTAGCGAGGTGAGCTCAAAGGCGAACATTAAGGATGGCATGGTTGAACTGACGATGATCGGCAACGAACTTCGACCTGATGACTTAATACAGTGCTCAATTAGAAGCAAATTTGGTGGAATAAAACGAAATACTACGATTCGTGATGGCGTGAAATTTGGCATTCCGAGTGAGTATGTCGCGCTTTGGACGCCAGAGTCGCCAAATCTCTATGACTTGACCATAAGCGTCGAGCGCGACGGCAAGATTATCGACTCCATCAAGACGTACTTCGCCTTCCGCGAAATCACCCTGGGCAAAGACGAAAACGGCATCCAGCGGATGCTGCTCAATGGCAAACCGCTCTTCCAAATGGGTCCGCTTGATCAAGGTTGGTGGCCCGATGGGCTTTTGACTCCGCCTTCCGACGAAGCGATGGCCAGCGATCTCAAAATGCTCAAGAGCATGGGCATGAACATGCTGCGCAAGCACATCAAGGTCGAGCCGGCGCGGCTTTACCATCACTGCGATAAGCTCGGCCTCTTAGTTTGGCAAGATATGCCAAGCGGCATGATTCATGACGGCGGGCAGCATGTTCAGCCCGATCAAAAGGAGGACGCTCCTTTCACCAAGGAGCAAGACGCCCATTTCCGCGCTGAACTCAAGGAAATGATCGACCATTTGAAATTCTTTCCGTGCATCGTTGTGTGGGTGCCCTTCAATGAAGGCTGGGGGCAGCACAACACCAACGAAATTCTCAAGTGGACGAAAGAGTATGACCCGACGCGACTGGTGAATGGCCCCAGCGGCTGGACCGATCGCGGCTACGGCGACATGAAGGATATGCACAACTATCCGGGGCCGGGGATGTTTCCCGCCTTGTACGATCGGGCGAGCGTCCTTGGTGAATATGGCGGCCTGGGACTGTCAACTTCCGGTCACCTCTGGAAGCAGGATGACAACTGGGGCTATCGCTCCTACCGGAATCAAGAAGACCTCCGCCGCGCGTATCGCCTCCAGTGCATCCGCCTCGCCAAGCTCCGCGAAGAGGGCCTCGCCGCCGCGGTTTATACACAGACGACCGACGTGGAAGTTGAAGTGAACGGTTACCTCACCTATGATCGCGAAGTGAACAAATTTGATCCCGCCGAAATGAAAAAATGGCACGAGATGGTCATCAGCGGCGAAGCGCCGACGCTCGAACCGCTCGTCGCCACGAGTGAAAAAGAGCCACAGACTTGGCGCTACACCACCACGGCGCCAACGGGCGAATGGTTCGCTTCCGACTTCGATGCCAGCAAGTGGTCACAAGGGCCGGGCGGCTTCGGCACGAAGGATACGCCCGGCACGGTCGTTCGCACCGAGTGGAACGCCAAAGAAATTTGGCTCCGCCGCGAATTTGAACTCAAAGAAACCCCCACGGGCGAAATCCTCCTCCGCATGCACCACGACGAAGACGCCGATGTTTACATTAACGGCGTCAAAGCGGGAAGTTTCGGCGGCTATACGACCGGCTACACCGAGGAAATGATTTCGCTCGAAGCCGCCAAGGCTCTCAAAGCAGGCAAAAACACCATCGCCATCAAAGTCAAACAAACTGGCGGCGGGCAGTATATCGATTCGGGCCTGGTTCGCATCGCGCCGTAGGTTCCTCTTCTCCCTCGGGACTCGTGCTCGTCGTCGGTACTCTTAATCGAACACCCCGATTACGATTACGAATACCGATTACGAATTCCGAAGAACGAGCACGCCCTCTCACCTGTAACGGTCACACCCGCCATGCGCACTCTTTTCTTTTTATGCCTCCTTTTATCCGCCACCCACACGTTTGCTCAATCCGAGCCCCCCAAAGTGATCAAAATCGGCATCATCGGCCTCGATACCTCGCACGCCCCCGCCTTCGCCAAACTCTTTAACAGCCCGGAAGCCAAGGGAGACCTCGCCGGCTTCAAAGTCGTCGCCGCCTACCCTAATGGCTCCGCCGATATCGAGTCCAGCAAAAGCCGCATCCCACAGTACACCAAAGAGTTCAAGGACCTCGGAATTGAAATCACCGAGTCGATTCCGTCGCTACTCGAAAAAGTCGATGCGGTTTTGTTAGAGACGAATGATGGACGTCCTCACTTGGCTCAGGCATTGGAAATCTTCAAAGCGGGCAAACCCTGCTTCATCGACAAACCGATCTCCGCCGACCTCGCCGACGCCGTCGCCATCTTCGCCGCCGCAGAACATTTCAAAGTCCCCGTTTTCTCATCCTCGTCACTCCGTTTCTCCCAAGGCGTCCAAGAAATCCGCACCGGCGCCCACGGCAAGGTCCAAGGCTGCGACGCCTATAGCCCCTGTCACCTCGAAGCGACTCACCCCGATCTCTTCTGGTACGGCATCCACGGCGTCGAATCGCTTTACACCGCCATGGGAACCGGTTGCCAGTCCGTCTACTGCACGGCGACACCCGATGCCCACGTCGCCGTTGGAACTTGGAGCGATGGCCGAGTAGGAACCTTCCGCGGCATCCGCAAAGGCGCCTCCGGCTACGGCGGCCAAGCGATCTGCGACAAAAGCATCGTGTCTTTAGGTAAGTACGACGGTTACGAGCCCCTCGCCATCGAAATCGCTAAATTCTTCCGCACCAAGACCCCGCCAGTCTCGGCTGAAGAGACGCTAGAAATCTATGCCTTCATGGCCGCCGCGCAGTTGAGCAAAGAACGCAACGCGCCGGTGACGCTCAAGGAAGTGATGGATTCGGCGCGAGTGAAGGCGGGCGAACGTTGGCACAAATAGGCCAAACCGAGGTCGGGCCAAGTGTTGATCATATTCAAGGGTGCGCCC
>JBKJSI010000412.1:0-9625 GCA_046595915.1 Pirellulaceae bacterium | reverse complement strand
CACACACTCAAACCCGCCGAGAGCGACTAGCCAAACTCGCCATCGACCCCGACAAAATCAAATCCGTTCCGCCAAAACCGACTCGGAGCGATTAGACTTGGCGCTGTCCAGCTAGGAGCCACAAGCTAGGAGCAACCATGCCTGAGGGAGACACCATCCATCGCGCAGCGACGCGGCTTAAGGCGGTGCTGAATGCGCAGACCATCGCACGAGCGGAATCAAGCTGGCTTGGTCCACTGGCTTCCTCCCTCGAAGGCCGGGAGATTAAGCAAGTAGAGGCGCGAGGCAAGCACTTACTGATCACTCTCGATGACGACCGAGTAATCCACTCGCACATGGGAATGACCGGTTCCTGGCATATCTATCGGCCCTCGGAGTCCTGGCTCAAACCCGCGCATCGCGCCGCACTGTCACTCGAGTGCGAAAAAGTTTGTGCAGTCTGCTTCACTCCCAAGCTGCTCGAGATACTCACGGCCACTGCCTTGCGTCGGCATGAATATCTCAATCGTCTAGGACCAGACTTGCTGGCCGGACCCGCATCCGATCAAGAAGTTGTGACCCGTTTTCGCCAAGCCAACCAGATCGCAATCGGCGAGGCGGTCATGAATCAAACGATCATCAGCGGCATTGGCAACGTCTATAAATCCGAAGTTTTGTTCACTCTTCGATTGAATCCGCTAAATCGTGTAATTGACTTGACCGATGAGCAACTCTTACGAATCTCTCACAAAGCAAGTGAACTGATGGCCAAGAACCTGGCCGGTCGTCCGCGAACGACACGCTATTCGCTGGATGGCGGACGTTTCTACGCCTACGGGCGCAGTGGCGCCCCCTGCTACACCTGCGGAACGCCCATCGCCCTCATCCGGCAAGGAGATCTTGGCCGCACAACCTATTTTTGTCCGAACTGCCAGCCATCGACAGGGGTGACTCGACTCGCGTGAACGATCTCCGTTTCGTTGCTAGCTTGGCACGACAATTGCCACCCATGTCTATTCCAAGACAAACACTACTGTGAATCTGGCCGACTTAAGTTACGTGGAACAAACTTCATGCAACCGCTCGTGCAGGTAACGGATCGCGGGCTCTACTGCGAAGCGGGCGATTTCTATATCGATCCTTGGAAGCCGGTGCGCCGCGCGGTAATTACCCATGCGCATGCCGATCACGCCTATCGTGGTTGCGAAAGCTATTTGACCGCAGAACGTGGAGAGGCTGTCCTTCGAACCAGAATGAATCCTGGCGCGGAAATCAACACCGTTGGTTATGGCGAGTCATTGGAGATTGGAGGCGTCAAGCTGTCATTGCATCCGGCGGGGCACATTCTCGGTTCCTCGCAGGTGAGGCTCGAAGCAGAAGGCGAGGTGTGGGTGGTCTCCGGAGACTACAAGATCGCTGAAGATAAGACATGCGAGCCATTCGAATCGATTCGCTGCAACACGTTCATCTCGGAATGCACGTTTGGTTTGCCCGTCTATCGCTGGCCGGCGCAGGGTGAAGTCGTTGAAGAAATCAACCGATGGTGGCGCGAGAATCGCGAAGAAAACCGAGCGTCGATCCTTTTCGCCTACTCTTTGGGAAAGGCTCAGCGAGTGCTTGCCGCCGTGGATGCGTCGATTGGTCCGATCTATTGCCACGGTGCGGTGGAAAAAGTGAATTCCGATTACCGAGCATCGGGAGTCAATTTACCTCCGACGACTTATGCGGCACTGAAGTCCGATCGAAAAGCCTGGGAAGGATCATTAATTATTGCACCACCTTCGGCGAGTGGCACGCCTTGGGTGCGAAAATTTGGAGACGCCGCGACAGGATTTGTTTCAGGCTGGATGCAAGTTCGAGGTTCGCGACGCCGTAGGTCAGTCGATAGAGGTTTCGTCATCTCCGACCACGCCGATTGGCAAGGTTTACTGACGGCAATGAAGTCTAGCGAGGCCGAGCGCGTGCTGTTAACTCACGGGCGCACGGGATCGATGATGCGTTGGCTCCGAGAAGCGGGAGTCGACGCAGACTCACTTCACACGGAGTACATCGGCGAACGGGATGACGCCGATATCGACGCTTCCGACGAGGTTGATGTTGCCGAGGGCGAACCATGAAAGAGTTCGTCGCCCTCTATCGCGCGATTGATGAAACTACAAAGACCTCGCGAAAAGTCGCCGCGATGCGCGAATATTTCTCAAGCTGTTCGCCTCCGGATGGCGCCTGGGCCGTCTTTTTCCTAACGGGTCGCCGTTTCAAGCGATTCATTTCCACGGCTCGACTACGCGAATGGTGCGCACAACAAGCCGGTATCTCCGCATGGCTATTCGAGGAGTGCTATGGGGCGGTCGGGGATCTCGCGGAAACCCTTTCCCTTCTATTGCCGGAGCAGGGCTCCGGTGCTAGCGGCTCGCTTACTGATTGGATTGAACATCGCATTGTGCCGCTCGGCAGGTTAGCTGAGGAGCAAGCTCACGCGTCGGTCTCGACCGCTTGGAGCGAACTGAGGCACAACGAACGTTTCGTCTTCAATAAACTGGTGACGGGAGAATTCCGCGTCGGTGTTGGACAGCCGCTGGTGATTCGCGCACTCGCTCTTTTGAGCGGAGTGGAAGCGCCGATCATCGCCCACCGCCTCATGGGCGCGTGGGAGCCAACTGCGGAGTTCTTTAACGGGCTTCTTGCGCGCGAAAGTGGTGAGGCTGAAATTAGCCGTCCCTATCCTTTTTGTTTAGCACATCCTCTCAGCGAGGAAATAGAAACCTTGGGAGATATCGGCGAGTGGATCCTCGAATGGAAATGGGACGGTATTCGCGGTCAGCTCATTCGTCGCAAAGGGCAGACGTTCTTATGGTCTCGCGGTGAAGAGCCAGTCTTAGAGAAGTTCCCGGAGCTCATCGATTCCGCAAGCCTACTACCTGACGGAACGGTGCTGGACGGCGAAATTCTTGCTTGGAATGAGAATGGCGTACTTCCCTTTGCGGCAATGCAGCGACGCATCGGCCGGAAAACTCTCGGCAAGAAACTGTTGGCGGAAGTCCCGGTCAAGTTTGTGGCGTTTGATATTCTTGAAGATCGTGGACTAGATGTTCGCACACTGCCGCTCAGGGATCGAAGAAAACGATTGGAAGAAACGTTGGCCGAATTGGGTGACAACACCGCAACCACCCTATCGCCAACCGTTCAAGCAGAGTCTTGGGAGCAAATCCGCGATTTGCGAGCCACAAGCCGAGAGCGCGGCGTGGAAGGATTCATGCTCAAGCGGGCGGAATCCGTTTACGGCGTTGGTCGAGTCACGGGGCTCTGGTGGAAGTGGAAGATCGAACCGTACACCTGTGACGCAGTGCTCATCTATGCTCAACGCGGACATGGCAGACGGGCGAGCCTATACACGGACTACACTTTCGCCCTGTGGCACGAAGGAATATTGACGCCCTTTGCGAAGGCTTATTCAGGGCTGACCGATGAGGAGATTCGGCAGGTAGACCGATATGTTCGCCAGAATACCATCGAAAAATTCGGGCCTGTGCGGTCGGTGACCCCTACACTCGTCTTCGAACTTGCCTTCGAAGATATTCAGGTATCGACTCGCCATAAGTCAGGGCTCGCGGTGCGATTTCCACGAATCGTCCGCTGGCGACATGATAAAAGCGCGGAACAAGCGGATAGTTTGAAAACGCTCCGCGCGATTGTTGAGCATCTTACACAACAAACTCTTTGACAATGAACAGAACATTGAAACAAGTTGATCGAAATGCATCAATTGGAGCTATCGTTCAGCAGACAGAAACTTATGTTGAAAGCTGCTCGTTCACCCAGGTTCCAAAATGAGTAAATCCGCGTCCTTCGAACTGACTCGCCAGTTCAGCGACTTGGAGAGCTTGACTGCGGTCCGCGACTTCCACGATTGCCGTCACATGTCCGGCATCCAGTTCTTTTAGTGCGAGTTTGATCGTGTCGTCTTCCCCGTCACCGAAAAAGAAATTCTGATTTTTCAGCCGTTCGAGTAGCTGCATTCCATCTTTGCCTGCGAGCGACGAAATGGCCGATGGTGGAATGTTGGCGGCTACTACGGCCTTCGCGAATTGATCGAAGTGCGATTTCTCATCGAAAAAGCCTATTGCTTTTCCGGTCGGCGCATCGAGTTGCTGCCCATGATCTTTGATGGGATCGGTATTCACTTACTGACTCCAATGAAGAGATTGAAAGTTGGATCGCTTTGAACCAAGCCGCCGCTTTGATCGAAAACGAAAAAGCCGATGTCGTTGTCTGCCCATTGGGCGCTCAACAACATCGGCTGAATACTTGAATCGCCCACGGCGCGTGCCTATCGCTTCGCAACCGCTGCTTCGCTGCCCGTCGAAATGTCTTCCCCACCGAACTTCTGGAAGATCATTTTGGCTCGGTTGGTTTCGGCCGCATTGTCTGAATGCACCGAAATCAAAGTGCCGCCTGATGTTAGCTTGCCTTCATACTTCTTCGCTTCATATTCAGGGATGCCCATGCCCACGAGCGCGCCGGTAACACCACCCACAGTACCACCGATAGCCGCACCGCTAAGTGCCGCCATGATCGGCCCCGCCGCAATGAGCGGACCTACGCCCGGGATCGCCAACGCGCCAATGCCAGCGAGCCAGCCGAGGCCGCCGCCTAAGAGAACTCCGGTACCGACGCCGGTCGCGGCGCCTTCCGGCGCTTTTGTTTCATTTTCAACAGCAAAATCTCGAGTGCCGGTTTTGTCGGCCATGAGCACAGAGATGTCATTGCCGGAAAAGCCAGCTTTTCGCAGCTCATCGACAATGATCTTGGTTTGAGGCGAGGTGGCAGTGCAGAAAACAGCAGTGGACATGACTTGATCCTTACTAGTGTAGAAATGGGCAGTTGGATTGAAAAACAAGGGTCAGAAAACGCGACTTACTTCCGAACATTTTCGCGACGATACAAATGACGATTGCCCCAGAGAAGCCTCCCCCGGCAAGGAGATAGACGAAGGAGTTCCAGCTGCAGCGACAACAACCGATGATTGAACTGCGTAAGGTTCATTGGAGTTGTTCATTGGCTGTTGAAGATCGAAACGCATTACTTGGGACTAACTTCGATTTGGTTATCTACTTTGTCCTCGCCCGCAACGGCGCGAGCAATCTTTTCGATTTGCGATTTCTCGTCTTCAGAGACGACCGGGCCGCGCAACGTCACTTTTCCACCTTGAGTGATGATCTTGACGTTGTGAGCATTCACCGACATCTCGGCAGCAACTACTTGCTTACGGATATCCGCCGTAATTTGGATGTCCTTTGAATTCTCGTTTTGATCAATCGGCGTCTTGGCCGAGCTGTCTCGGTCCCGCACATTCACGCCGGAGTTTGTCGGTGGCGTCGTCGCAGTATTCGAAGGTTGATTTTCGCAACCCATGACAGCACAACTCAAAGCGACCAACACACCAGCGCGGGTAACGCCGAATTGCAGGTGTTGCTTGCGGAGAGAAGGGATAAAACTACGGAACATATGAGGTAATCCTGATGTGGGGATTGGGAATTGAAAATGCTTACAGCGACTAAGGATGATCGTTACCGCTTGCCTGACGGCTTCTTCGCAGGCGCCTTCTTGCCTGACATTTCTTCTTCCGAGTCTTCAGAATCTTCCTCGTCGTCCTCTTCATCACTTTCGTCTTCATCCTCGGCGGCATCGTCTTCTTCGTCTAATTCATCCGTTGCCGGGAAGACGTCATCGACCGATATCTGGGTCAGCTTCTCATCTGCAGCCGATTCCTCATCCAGCGTTTCTTCCAAGAGAGCGGCTACGTCATCCAGGCCCAAATGCTCCGCCATTGCCTTAGCGGTTCCATAGGCCGCGATCTCGTAATGTTCCACACGTTGTGCCGCCCCAATGAGTGCGGCGTCAATCACGGCGGATTGCCCCTCTTCTTCGAGCACTTCCTTGCCTTCTTCGATCAGGCCTTGCATGGCTTTACAGGTCTTGCCGGTCAGTTTGGTCTCAAGTAACTCGCCAACTTTCTTCAACCGTTCGACTTGTCCCTTCGTTTCTTCGAGGTGACTACTGAACGCCTCCTGAAGAGATTCCGTCAAAGCCTTTTTCGCCATTGCAGGAAGCGCCTTGAGCAGCTGGGTTTCGGCGCTATAGATATCCTGGATTTCATCAATGAGCAGTTCTTGCAGCGTATCCATGGCAGACTTTCAAGTTGATTGCACGTGCGGCCGAGCCTAGCGAGGCGGACACATCGACGAGCAAAGGAGCTTCGGATATTCGCAAATGCCATGCCGAATCACCTTGCTTTCGCCACTGCCTCCACATCACGATTAGGGCCATTCGGGTAAGTGCGAAACCAGGTCGGCACACATCCATTTTGACGCCTCACGAGTGGATCGTTGTGACATAACGTCATGCCGCAGGACGTTATGGAATGGCACAGTCAAAAATGAACATGACCGGTTTGCCTCAGGCTGATCCATTGGACGTCAATTTGAACAACACGGCGTCAGATGGGTGAAGCGGTACAGCCTTTGCCTAGTTCAAAAGAACGCTTGGCGGCTCGACTCTGCCCTGTTCGCTGTAACCTTCTGAGTTTTATCTGGAGCACCTTGATCATGTCGCAGAATGTCCCCTCGACGCCTGACAATAAAAAAACGGGCGCTCAGAACAAGAATGCCGCTTCCGGAGAACCAGAGACTCCAGCCGAGAAGTCAGTTCCGAAGCCTAAAGTTGAGATGCAGGGCGAGGATTACAACTACGGCGGCGCCGGATCTTCCACTGACAACAAGAACGCTTCGGCGCCCAAACCTTCGGACAAGGTTACGAAGGTAGAAAGTGGTCCAACGCCAAAAAGTAAGAATCCACCTCAGAACCATAGCGCGACAGAGGCGAATTGGGGCAATCGCACGGGAAGTGGGATGGGCGGAGGAATTGCCCCCGCCGAAGAAGCCGGGGATCGGCATAAATAAATGAGCCGGCTCAGTTCCGCAATTCAAGGGCAACTTGCCTAGTAACCGTTTTGGCTAGGCAAGACCTTTCTATTCAAAGCGTTTACTAGCCCGCGGGTAGCGTCTTCGCCTCCCGCTCCCAATTGCGATGTTGTCGTATAGCCTCGACAAAACCCCGGCTGTTTTCTTCGCCGGAATGTCCGCAGCCGCAATCACTGCGGAGTCTTCTTCATCCATCGCCGCGCCGATTCGAGTTTTCTCTAGAAAAGTCACGCCCGCGCCATTGGCGGCGATCGCCTTACAGTGCTTGAACGCTTCTTCAACGAACTCCATCGCCCGCGGAAGTGCCATGAGTGCTTTAGCGGACGATGCCACCGTCGGGGAGACTGAAATCGACAGGGGTTTCGGCTCGGACGGCTTGGTTGCTCGTCAAAAACCGATCGGCGGAATCGGCGACATCCGACCGATTTTGCATCGGCCTTTGGGCGACGAAGTTTTCGGGACCGCGAATGTTTCCCTGCGATGGTGATGCCCTTGAGAATCTTGCTATTTCGAAGTCCCGCTCAAAGAGGCCTGGCGGGACAAGAAGTCGAAAGTAAGACTTCCGGGAATCGATGTTTTCGAACCAGGCGCACTTCCATGTTTTACGGGCTTGCGACTTCCATCGGATTGGAAGCCGCGTCGCTCGGTATATCTGAGTTCGGTGTCTCTACTGAAGCTTTGGCCCTGGTAGGAGATGACGTAAATACTTGTTCAACAAATTCCAAAAGCGCATCTTGAAACTCAGCGTGTCTTTCCCAGAGCCCCAGATGGCCCGCTGGCTTCAAAGTCACCAACCTCGCATTGGGGATCAGCTTTGCCAATTCCACACTCGCTTTTGGCGTCGTCAAGCGATCGTTCAAGCCCGCAATAAACAGAGTGGGCGCTTTACAAAGTGGTAGCGACGCTTCCTCGTCGAACGTGAGCATCTCCAAATTGCCTCGCGCTAAGACCGCCGGCGACGCGCAAGTCATCAGGAACGTGGAGCGATCGATTTGACCGAACGTCTGAGTCCCCGCGAAGCTCGAAAGTCGGGAAGTGATATGCGACGAGCCATTGAGATAGCTCTGCCAATTGGATAGCCATACCCAGGGAGAGAGCCAAATCGTCAAGTAATTGAGAGGGACGATGAGCGGCCACTGGAGCGCCATCAGAAGACCACTAGCCATCGCCGTCTTCAGCGGATTTGTGTAAGTCGTTTGGGTCAACACGATTCCACGAACTCGCCCCGTCAAATGCTGCGGGAAGAGACGGCAAAAAGTCTGCTGAATCATGCCTCCAATGCTATGGCCGATCAAAATCGTCGGACCATAAGTGGACTTGGTCAGTACCGCTTCGAGATCCCCCGCCATTTTCTCTATAGAATGACCATGGTTCGCCGGAGCCTTCGACTTGCCCAAGCCAGGCAAATCCCAGAACACCAAATGATACTTGTCCGCCAAGTTGCGACGAACGTAGTCCCATTCCGTATGATTCAAGCTCCAACCATGTGTGAAAAGCAAAGTAGTGGCGTTCTTTGGTCCAAAATGCTCCACGTAGAGCACAGAGCCGTCGGGACGAGAGATCAATTCATTTCAATCTGAATGAAACTCGCGAGGATCATCATTGTTTCTATTCCGCAGCAGCATGATCCAAGGCAACCCGCCGAACGAGCTTGTCAAAAGCAGCGCGATACCTGCTCCGAGGCAGATAGGACCACCGATGTTGTCCGCTTGCTCATTTATAGTTGTCAGGCGCGGCGGATTATTCGCTTCCTCTGGCCGGAAGGCGCGCTCTTGTTCGTCGACGACATCCTTCGTCACCGTCGTTTTGGCCCTGGATATGCCATTCGACCATTCATAGATCAGATATGCACCAGTCGCCAGCAATCCCCACCCAAGAATGCTTAAGCCCCAAAATCGTAGAACGCTAAATGGCATCATCCTTGGAAGTCCTTTAAGCGGATTGCAGACGAAATGGCAGAAAACTGAAATCACTAGGGTTTCGAAGCGCAACTAGTAGGCACGCATTTTGACGGGCGCGTGGGAGGCGCTCATTTGCAATTACTGCGCCATCAGGAATCACGAATTTCGATCGAGAACAATGCTACGATGCGAGGATTGAACATTGGCGCCGCGACGTTTGTGACGCATGCCCCGCTTTTTCGTCACCCTTCTGGCAATCAGCTTGAGTCGTCGGTCGTCCACAGACCGTGTTCGAGACTCGGTCAACGGAGAGTGATCGACTGTTTTGGCGTCACTCCCGTTTTAATAAGAACCACATGACGGCCGATCTCCAACAAGACGACTAGGGTGCATTCAGTAGATTGGAGGGGAATATCCTCGATCTTAAGGCGAAGAACCGATCTATCTTAAGGACGCTGCGATAAGAAATCTAAACCCGCCGGTTGCTGACGCGAATTCCTTCTCTTGGTTCTACGTGAATGTCAGTGGGTTAGTCCCGGTGAATATTCCCGTGATGCTCTCGGGAGTATCCTGACCGACTCTCTGGTCAACTACAAAAATCCCAGCTGAATCCAAAATCAACAACCGAACTTGGCCATCTGGAGCATCTGTTCCTAGATAGTGGCCATCTAGGCAGCCTAAGGAAAACAAGCTCTTTTTGAAACCGCCTCGCCGTAAGTCCTTTAGAATCTCAACCTTGTCCAATCTGGCCAGATTGCACGAGAG
>JBKJSI010000404.1:0-13389 GCA_046595915.1 Pirellulaceae bacterium | reverse complement strand
CGCGTCGGTCAACCGAACGATATACTTCTTGATCATGGAAACCTCCTTGTTCGGGAAAGCTTCCTCCATTTCTGGCCTTCGATGCAACCCCAATATCTAGCTGCGACAGGGCACTAGATACTCTTGGCCAGATCATTGCATCTGTGGAAAAGGTGCAACTCGGTAGTAAGCCTTCGTTGAAATGACTGATATTTCCGCATTCCGATTCTAGAGGGAAGAGATTCCAGTAGGCAGGATTGCCGCCGAAATATGTTCGAGACGTGATATTTCGAAGGGTTCTCATCCAGGCTTAAGGCGGGCCGCTCAAGCGGCATTCAGTTCGCACTGGTCGTTTTAATGACCGGATTCGGGGCGGAATAGAGCCCCGCCGCGCCGTTATGTCACACACAGAGCGACAAAGTGACGCACTGCGCTATGGCGAACCTTCTGCCACATTTGCACTCTACCGCTTCCACCGTAGTCGCTAGATCGATCTTCGCGTTAGTGGCGCCTCCAGCAGGGCCGCTTAAGTGAAAAAGGGTCATTTTTGAACACTGAACCCGCAGAGTCAAGATTCAGGCTCGCCGCAATCGTGGAGTCTGCCGATGACGCGTTCGCCAGTAAGACATAAGACGGGATTATCACCAGTTGGAACCGAAGCGCCGAGAAACTTTTCGGCTACAGCGCCGACGAGATGATTGGGCAACCGGTAACAGTACTTTTCCCCGAGGACAGAATTACTGAAGAGCGCCCTATTCCTGATGGAATTCGTCGTGGTGAACGTATCGAACACTATGAGACCGAGCGAATACCTAAGGATGGAATTCCGGTCGCCGTTGCTTTGACTATTTCTCCCATCAGGAATGATACTGGCGAAATCATTGGCGCATCCAAAATTGTTCGGGACATTACAGAAGAAAAGCGGCGGGAGCGAGAACGGGAAGAGTTGCTCAAGAGTGAGCAAACGGCAAGGATTGCAGCTGAGCGCGCGGGAGTGATGAAGGACGAGTTTCTGGCCACGCTGAGTCATGAGTTGCGTACTCCTCTAAACGCGATCCTTGGATGGGCGCAACTCTTGTTAATGCAACCAGAGCCAAACGCCCTGCGTGAAGGCTTAGAGGCAATCGAGCGCAATGCAAGATCACAAACCCAATTAATTGCCGACTTGCTAGATACGAGTAGAATCGTCTCAGGGCGGATACGGCTTGATGTTCAGTTAACTGAAATGGGAAGCGTCATCGACGCCGCGCTTGATGCGATTCGTCCGGCGGCGGAAGCGAAAAGTATCCGCCTTCGGAGGATTATCGACCCCATCGCTGGGCCCGTTTCCGGAGACCCAACGCGACTGCAGCAGATTATCTGGAATCTTCTAAGTAACGCGATCAAGTTTACACCCAAAGGGGGCAGCGTCGATCTGCTCCTGGAACGCGTAAATTCGCATCTTGAACTCACCGCGCATGACACGGGCATAGGAATTCATCCGGATTTCCTTCCTTTTGTGTTCGAGAGATTCCGTCAGGCTGATTCGTCTACTACCCGGTCGTTCGGCGGTCTCGGCCTTGGTTTATCGATCGTCAAACACCTCGTTGAGCTTCACGGCGGAACCGTAAGGGCGAAAAGTGCTGGCGAGGGGCAAGGAGCAACTTTTATCGTGAGCCTTCCGCTAGCGCCGCTTAGAGGCCAAGAAAAACGAGAACACCCTGAAGTCGCTAGCGGACCGCAAATCGACTGCGATAAAGTCAGCCTTGCGGGAATTAGGATCCTGCTGGTCGATGATGATCCTGATACGCGCAGCCTTCTGCATCGAGTGCTTTCGCAGTGCAAGGCGGAGGTTCACGTTGCCGACAGTGCCGACGAAGGACTCAATACGCTTTCATCGTTCCGCCCCCACATTCTCATTAGCGATATTGGAATGCCAAACAAAGATGGCTACCAATTTCTAAAGGAAGTGCGCAAGCGACCGCGTGGGGATTTCGGGGGAATTCCGGCGATTGCCTTAACCGCATTTGCGCGCTCTGAAGATCGAACTCGGGCGATGATGGCCGGCTATAACGTTCATATCGCGAAACCGATTGAGCCCCAAGAATTGTTGGCGACGGTCCATAGCTTGGCAGCACAGGCAACTTAGCATTGAGAGTCCCTGTCGGAAAGATTGGTCAAGTCGGCATACAAGAGTCGAGATCGGTAAGGTCGCGCTCAGGGCACAACGCGACTGACGCTTGCTTATTGAGCCCCATCCGTCGGCTCGGGTCAAGCCGGAATCTCTCGCAGACAGCGGACGCAAGACAATTGACGCGGGACAAGAGGACGAATCTCAGGAGCGAGTCTGGAATGATGTGGGCGTGCTATCCCCATGGAATACGGCGGGTGTTTTGAAAGCGAAGAGTTAGCGAAGTATTCGCGACGAGGCACGATAGACAGTTGGATTGCTGCTGCCAGCCAGTTTGGCTTCTTAAGCGGCTTCGCGCACGGTATTTTATTGGCGCGAACTTTCATACGCAATGTAGTTTGGCAACCGTATTATGTGTCGCCATCGCAATCCGGTCACGCTACAACGGCTAAACAAGGACCGCGACAGATTGACGCCTCGCTAGGGTTCGAAGCGGCTGCCAATTGTTTCGTTGCCCTGGAATCGGATTAGTAGTTCAAACGCCTAACTTTGAGGAGCCTTTTTTCTCTGCTGCAACGAATGCACTTCTTACGGAATATAATGCCTCTCCGTCTGAACTTTCCCAACACACTGTGGGCGATATTGGATGCCGAAAGTAAGAATTGCACACAGCCGCGATGACGTTGAGCAGAGGGTCTCAATGGCAGCTCCACTGGGTTCTTGGAATCGATCATGTCGGACGCTTGATTTGGGCGGCAGCGCTGGTCGCTGCGTCTGTTGTTAGTAAGCAACCACACAAGGAATACTTGAACATGCGCCAATTCGAGAACGGATCGCCGGAACCGCTCGTCTCTTCGGAGACTTCGTCAAAAGAGGTTGGTTCGGAATCGAATGGGAGCGAAGCTTGGCTCTTAAAACTTCTTGCGGCCATCATTGCCTTCCGCGAAGGCGATTTTAGTGTCCGACTACCAGTGGAGTGGCCAGGAACTGAAGGACGGATTGCGGAGGCGTTTAATCAAACTATCAGTCACGAGGACGTCATTTCGCGCGAAGTTGAGCGATTGAGCGTTGTCGTCGGAAAAGAAGGACGCATTAAGCAGAGAATGAATGTGCCCGGCTCTGTAGGCGGCTGGGCCAAGAAGGTAGATTCGCTCAACACACTGCTTGACGATCTCGTCAGGCCCACCGCCGATGTTGCGAGAACAATTGGCGCCGTTGCGAAAGGGGATCTTGGCCAATCGATGGAGCTGGAAGTCGATGGACGCCCCCTCATGGGCGAGTTTCTACGGTCCGCAAAACTCGTCAATACGATGATTGAGCAGCTATCTGTTTTTACCTCCGAAGTTACGCGAGTTGCGCGCGAAGTCGGAACGGAAGGCAAGCTCGGAGGACAGGCACAAGTAAAAGACGTGTCAGGAGTGTGGAAGGAACTCACAGAGTCGGTCAACCAAATGGCCGGAAATCTAACGGCTCAAGTCCGCAATATTGCAGACGTGACCATTGCCGTAGCCAACGGCGACCTTTCCAAGAAAATTACGGTCGATGTTCGCGGCGAAATCCTTCAACTCAAGGAAGCCATCAACACGATGGTCGATCAGCTGCGCTCGTTCGCTTCAGAGGTTACACGTGTGGCGCGCGAAGTTGGGACAGATGGTCGACTTGGAGGGCAAGCAGTCGTACCAGGCGTTGGCGGAACTTGGAAGGATCTTACCGATTCGGTTAACGCGATGGCGACGAACCTCACTACCCAGGTTCGCAACATCGCAACGGTAACCACGGCAGTCGCTCGCGGTGATCTCTCTCGAAAAATTACGGTCGATGTAAAGGGCGAAATTCTGGAACTCAAGGAAACCATCAATACGATGGTTGACCAGCTAAATGGCTTCGCCTCAGAGGTGACGCGCGTCGCGAAAGAAGTCGGGACGGAAGGGAAGCTCGGTGGACAGGCCCAAGTGGGCGGCGTAGCCGGGACGTGGAAGGATCTCACTGACTCGGTTAACTCGATGGCCTCTAACCTGACGGGCCAAGTCCGCAATATTGCGGAAGTAACCACCGCCGTTGCTAAGGGTGACCTCTCGCGCAAAATCACGGTTGATGTGAAAGGTGAAATTCTCGAACTCAAGAACACCATTAATACGATGGTCGATCAGTTAAATGGATTTGCATCGGAAGTGACACGCGTTGCCCGTGAAGTAGGGACGGAGGGAAAACTCGGCGGACAAGCCGAAGTGCGCGGTGTTGCGGGCACCTGGAAAGATCTCACGGATAACGTCAATTTTATGGCTTCAAACCTCACCGGCCAGGTACGCAACATTGCTGAAGTAACGACGGCCGTTGCCAATGGAGACCTCTCGAAGAAAATCACCGTTGACGTAAAGGGAGAAATATTGGAGTTGAAGAACACCATTAATACGATGGTGGATCAATTGAACGGCTTCGCGTCGGAGGTGACGCGAGTTGCGCGTGAAGTGGGTACGGAAGGAGCCCTTGGCGGTCAAGCCGAAGTCCGCGGCGTTGCCGGGACCTGGAAAGATCTTACTGACTCCGTCAATGCGATGGCGACTAACCTCACCGCCCAAGTGAGGAACATTGCGGAAGTAACAACCGCCGTGGCGAACGGCGACCTTTCTAAAAAGATCACCGTGGCGGTGCGAGGTGAAATTCTGGAACTTAAGAACACCATCAACACCATGGTAGATCAATTGAACGGCTTTGCTGGGGAAGTGAGCCGCGTTGCTCGCGAGGTGGGAACGGAAGGAAAGCTGGGTGGGCAGGCACAAGTTCCGGGCGTCGCGGGTACCTGGAAGGATCTCACTGACAATGTCAATTCGATGGCGTCAAATCTAACCGGACAGGTCCGCAATATTGCGGACGTTGCGACGGCGGTGGCGAACGGCGACCTTTCCAAAAAGATTACCGTGGACGTGAAAGGTGAAATCCTCGAGCTCAAGAATACGCTCAACACGATGGTGGATCAACTTAACGGGTTCGCATCAGAGGTAAGTCGCGTTGCTCGCGAGGTAGGAACGGAGGGTAAGCTTGGAGGACAGGCGCAGGTTAGAGGTGTGGCCGGCACCTGGAAAGATCTGACTGATAACGTCAATTCCATGGCCAACAACCTCACGGCACAAGTCCGAAACATTGCTGACGTGACCACCGCCGTCGCGCGCGGTGACCTAAGTCGCAAGATTACAGTGGAAGTAAAGGGCGAGATTCTTGAACTCAAGAACACCATTAATACGATGGTTGATCAGCTCAATGGTTTTGCGTCAGAGGTGACACGAGTTGCCCGTGAAGTCGGAACCGAGGGAAAACTCGGCGGACAAGCACAAGTGCCAGGAGTAGCCGGCACCTGGAAGGATCTCACAGACAACGTGAACTTCATGGCGTCCAATCTTACCGGCCAGGTAAGAAACATCGCGGATGTTGCTACGGCGATCGCCAAGGGAGACCTGTCGTCGAAAATCACCGTCGAAGTCAAAGGTGAGATTCTTCAGTTAAAAGAAACTATTAATACGATGGTGGACCAACTCCGTTCCTTCGGGGCCGAAGTCAGCCGTGTTGCGCGCGAAGTGGGTACGGATGGCAAACTCGGCGGACAAGCCCAAGTTCCAGGTGTTGCGGGAACGTGGAAGGATCTGACCGACAACGTCAATTCCATGGCGAACAACCTAACTGGTCAAGTGCGAAATATCGCCGAAGTAACGATCGCCGTCGCCAACGGCGACTTATCAAAAAAGATCACTGTCGACGTGCGCGGAGAAATCCTACAGCTCAAAGAAACCATCAACACGATGGTTGATCAACTCAATGCTTTTGCGGGTGAAGTGAGCCGAGTTGCCCGCGAGGTGGGGACTGACGGCAAGCTGGGCGGCCAAGCCCAAGTTTCTGGCGTAGCAGGAACGTGGAAGGATCTCACTGACAATGTCAACTCGATGGCGTCAAATCTTACGGGCCAAGTTCGAAATATCGCTGACGTCGCGACTGCCATTGCCCGTGGTGACTTGAGTCGAAAGATCACCGTGGATGTGAAGGGGGAAATCCTTCAGCTCAAAGAGACTATGAATACCATGGTCGATCAGCTTTCTGCGTTCGCGTCCGAAGTCACGCGCGTCGCACGCGAAGTCGGTACGGAAGGAAAACTAGGCGGTCAGGCGCAGGTATCAGGTGTGGCCGGCACTTGGAAGGATCTCACCGACAATGTGAACTCGATGGCCTCGAACCTCACGGGTCAAGTCCGTAATATTGCCGACGTTACAATTGCCGTTGCCAATGGCGACTTATCTAAAAAAATTACAGTCGACGTTCGCGGAGAAATCCTGCAACTCAAGGAAACAATCAACACGATGGTGGAGCAACTCCGCTCGTTCGCCTCTGAAGTGACCCGCGTAGCCCGAGAAGTTGGAACGGAAGGCCGACTAGGTGTTCAGGCGGTAGTGCCCGGTGTCGCCGGGACTTGGAAAGATCTTACCGATTCTGTGAATACAATGGGAGCTAACTTAACAGCACAAGTCCGCAATATTGCTGAGGTGACCACAGCGGTCGCGCGTGGAGATCTTAACCGAAAAATTACAGTCGACGTCAAGGGCGAGATCTTAGAGCTGAAAAACACAATCAACACGATGGTAGATCAGCTCAATTCCTTCGCTGGTGAAGTGACGCGTGTCGCCAGAGAGGTAGGGACCGAGGGGAAGCTAGGAGGCCAGGCGCAGGTCTCCGGCGTTGCTGGTACTTGGAAGGATCTTACCGACAACGTGAATTTCATGGCTTCCAATCTGACGGAACAAGTTCGCGGCATTGTGAAGGTCGTTACGGCAGTGGCGAACGGAAATCTCACGCAAAGACTAACGGTTCAAGCGAAGGGCGAGGTCGCTGCGCTCGCAGATACCATCAACAACATGACGGATACGCTCGCCACTTTTGCGGATCAGGTTACGAACGTCGCGCGCGAAGTAGGTGTGGATGGGAGGCTTGGTGGTCAAGCTAATGTTCCTGGGGCGGCTGGCACTTGGAAGGATCTTACCGGCAACGTGAACCTGTTAGCGGCCAACCTCACAACGCAAGTCCGCGCGATTGCCGAGGTGGCCACCGCCGTGACGAAGGGAGACTTGACGCGGTCTATTCAAGTCGACGCGAAGGGCGAAGTCGCCGAGCTTAAAGACAACATCAACACGATGATTTCAAATCTTCGAGAAACAACAGAGAGTAATCGCGAGCAGGATTGGCTCAAAACGAACCTTGCCAAATTCACGGGGATGCTACAAGGTCAGCGCGAATTAAACACGGTTGGGCAGATGCTGCTGACCGAACTGGCGCCGCTTGTTAACGCACAACAGGGAACGATCTATCATATTAGCGATGCGGAAGGCCACACGGAACTCAGGCTACTTTCCAGTTATGCCCATGATAGCAGTCGGCAACTTACACAGACTATTCAGCTCGGTGAAGGTCTAGTAGGCCAATGCGCCGTCGAAAAGAAACGCTTGTTGCTCACTGACATTCCACCCGATTTCATCTCCATTTCTTCCAGTCTCGGCACTGCGCGGCGTGTGAGCGTCGTTGTCTTGCCGGTCCTATTTGAGGGGGAAGCCAAGGCCGTTATCGAGCTCGCCGCGTTTCGAGGATTCTCCGAAGTGAACCTCAACTTCCTAGACCAGCTCACGCAGTCGATCGGCGTAGTGCTAAATACCATCGAGGCGACGATGCGAACCGAAGGCCTCCTCACGCAATCGCAACAGCTGACTGTTGAATTGCAGGCGCGCCAAAGCGAACTCCAAAATACCAACGAGGAGCTGGGCACGAAGGCTAGGCTATTGGCGGAGCAGAACGCCGAAGTCGAGAGAAAGAATTCTGAAGTTGAGCAGGCGCGACACGCGATTGAAGAGAAAGCTGCAGAATTGGCGCTAACATCGAAGTACAAGTCTGAGTTCTTGGCTAATATGTCTCATGAGTTGCGTACGCCGCTCAACTCGATTCTGATCCTAAGTCAGCAACTTGCGGAAAACGTCGCTGGCAACCTATCAGGAAAGCAAGTTGAGTTCTCTCGCAATATTAATTCTTCGGGGAGCGATCTACTTCATTTAATTAATGACATTCTGGATCTGTCAAAGATTGAATCAGGCACGGTGACGGTCGAAATCGAGGATATTCCATTTGCGGGATTGCGCGACAACATTGATCGCAACTTTCGTCACGTGGCTGAAGCGAAAAGCCTGCCCTTCCACGTTAAATTTGCGGACGGCCTGCCAACGGCAATCGCCAGTGATCCAAAACGCCTTCAACAAATCCTTAAGAACCTTCTCTCCAACGCGGTAAAGTTTACTTCTCAAGGCCACGTCGACGTGCGAGTTCAGCTTGCCACACAAGGCTGGACGCCCGATCATCCTGTGTTAAGTAAGGCGCAACAAGTCGTCTCCTTTGCCGTCGAGGACACCGGAATTGGTATTGCACCCGAGAAACAACGCCTCATCTTCGAAGCCTTCCAACAAGCTGATGCAGGAACTGCTCGTAAGTATGGGGGCACGGGGTTAGGGTTGGCGATCAGTCGCGAATTGGCGGCGCTCCTGGGCGGAGAAATCAAACTCACAAGTTTTCAAGGTCAGGGAAGTACATTCACGCTATACCTACCCGTCCAATATTCGGGTTCCAACGCTAACTCCTCAACACAAAAAAGCAGCGCGAGCGGCGGACATCGCGAATTAACGGTACTACCTGTGGCGCGAGAGGAACACGTCGAGGATGACCGCGCCACGGTGTCGGCGGGTGATCCTGTCATCCTCATCATTGAGGATGACCCTCATTACGCAAGGATTCTGCTTGGATTAGCTCGCGACAAGGGTTTCAAAGGGATCGTTGCAAACAAGGGGGCAATTGGACTTTCACTTGCTCGTCAATTCCATCCAACAGCCATCTCGCTCGACATCTTCCTGCCAGACATGCTCGGCTGGACGGTGCTCAACCAACTCAAGCTTGATCCGACGCTTCGCCATATCCCCGTGCAAATCGTAACTCTTGAAGAAGAACGTCAGCATGGCCTCGCGCATGGCGCCTTCGCCTATCTATTGAAGTCGCCAACGACAAATGAATTGGAGAGCGCCTTCGATCGTATCAAAAGTTTTTCAGTCCCAAGGAAACGTCGACTCCTGGTCGTCGAGGACAGCGAAATTGAACGAGAATCCATCGTAGAGCTATTGGGCTACGAGGATATTGAAATCCTTGCCGTTGGAACTGGAGATGCGGCGCTCGAGGCGATGAACGACCGGTCCGTCGACTGCGTCGTGTTGGATCTGCGTTTACCTGACATGACGGGATTCGAGTTATTGGACAAAATCCATGCGGATTCCGCGTTGGCGGATATCCCGGTAGTCGTCTTCACAGGAAAGGAGCTTACCGAGCTGGAGCAATCGCAACTGAAGGCGATGGCCAAGAGCATCGTCCTCAAAGATGTTCAATCTCCAGAGCGGTTATTGGACGAAACATCGCTGTTTCTGCATCGCGTCGTCACCCAGCTACCGAAAGAAAAGCAAGCGATGCTAGAACGCCTTCATGGCTCCGCGGAAATCCTGCGAGGAAGGAAGGTGCTGGTGGTTGACGACGACGCACGGAACATCTTTGCACTCACCTCGGTGCTCGAAAATCACGACGTAAATGTGGTCAGCGCAACAAATGGTAGGCAAGCAATTGACATCCTGAAAGCCTCTCACGACATTGCGATGGTGCTAATGGATATCATGATGC
Organism: Pirellulaceae bacterium; assembly: GCA_046595915.1. Lineage (GTDB taxonomy): Bacteria > Planctomycetota > Planctomycetia > Pirellulales > Pirellulaceae > JBKJSI01. The sequence goes on along the minus strand of JBKJSI010000404.1, from coordinate 3,563 downwards.
CTGATATGGACGGCTATGAAACCATGCGCGAAATTCGTACCGACTCCAAGTTTCGAACCTTGCCGATCCTCGCGCTAACGGCCAAAGCGATGAAAGGCGACCGAGAAAAATGTCTGAATGCCGGGGCTAGCGACTACATTTCTAAGCCGGTAAATACGGACCAACTCTTGTCGCTGATGCGAGTGTGGCTATACCGATAATTCAAAAACCGAGAGAATGCGAAATCGCACTACTGGGAATGACGCGACGATGGCAATGGACATTGATTCTGAACACCTGATAATAGCTGACGCGCGAGAGAACAGTCTTGATCCGATTGGCATCCTGATTGTCGATGACGAGCCAAAAAACCTGACCGTTCTCGAAACCATCCTCAGCGACCCGACTTATCGCCTCGTTCAAGCCAGTTCGGGCGACGAAGCCTTACTGGCGCTGATGTCAGACGAATTCGCATTGCTCATTCTCGATGTTCGAATGCCGGGGATGACTGGAATCGAATTGGCGCAATTGGTCAAAACTCGGAAAAAGACAGCTCAAGTCCCCATTATCTTTCTGACAGCGTATTACAACGAAGATCAGCATATTCTAGAAGGTTATCAATCCGGCGCCGTCGATTATTTGCAGAAACCAGTGAATGCCGCGATACTCCGATCAAAGGTGGCCGTCTACGCAGAATTGCACAGAAAGAACCGCGAGCTTGCAATTGCAAATTCTAGCTTACAGCGCGAGGTAGCTGAACGACGGCAGGCGGAACAGCAACTCAGTTTGCTTAACGAGGAATTGGAAAACCGTGTGCGCGATCGCACCAATGCGCTCGAACAAATGGATCGACGCAAGGATGAGTTTTTAGCCACTTTGGCGCATGAGCTTCGAAATCCTTTGGCGCCGATTGTTAACGCAGTGAAGGTGATGCAATTGCAAGGTCCAGAAACTCCCGAATTGCAGTGGGCTAGGGAGGTAATTGATCGGCAAGTCAACCAAATGCGACGGCTAATCGATGACCTAATGGATATCAGTCGCATCAATCAGGGACGTATCGAACTGAAACGCGACCGGGTCAAACTCGCGAGCGCCATCAATGACGCGATTGAAACAAACCGCCCTTTATTAGAGGAGTGCGGTCATACGCTAACCGTTGAATTACCGACCGAGGACATCTTCGTAAATGGGGACATTACTCGACTTGGGCAGGTCTTTTTAAACTTGCTAAACAACGCTGCCAAATACACCATGGCGGGCGGCCAAATAGAAATTTCCCTGAAGAGGGTTGGTGGCGAAGCCTTCGTGGTCGTCCGGGATTCTGGGGTTGGAATTCCGCAGGAGAAACTTGGCGGCATCTTTGGAATGTTCTCTCAAATTGAGAACGCGCTATCGAGATCCCAAGGCGGGCTTGGAATTGGCTTGTACTTGGTGAAGAAAATTGTGAGTTTGCATGGCGGCCACATCGAGGCGTCCAGCGCGGGAATGGGACAAGGAAGCATATTCACCGTTCGACTGCCGATTTTCCAACAAGCTTCCAAGTGGGACGTCCCACCCCAGAATTTAATTGAAGGCCTAAGCGGCTCAAAACATAGAATTTTGGTCGTCGACGACAATAAAGACGCAGGGGCGGCCTTATCGCTTTTGTTGGGAGTCATGGGCAACACGGTGCGAACGGCGAACGATGGGTTCGAAGCGATTGAGATAGCGACCAGTTACAGGCCGAACGTGATCCTTCTAGATATCGGGATGCCCGGTATGAATGGCTATGACGTCTGCCGGTCCCTTCGGAGTCAATCCTGGGCCGCGAATGCAGTCGTGGTCGCAATTACGGGCTGGGGACAGCCAGAAGACTACAGAAAGTCGAGCGATGCGGGGTTCGACCACCATCTAGTCAAACCGGTAGCTCCCGAAGCCCTCACGCAACTGCTTGCGAAGATTCCCAGCGTTACTGGATAACTCTACACCTGACTAGAATGTCGTGGCAGAGCGAATTACAGCGCCGAATTCGCCAATGCTGATCACGGTCCGCACATTGCAAGGACGGCGAATTTCTAGAGCAGGCCAAATCCCCCGCCATTCGCGCTTGGCGGGGAATCTCACATGAGCTCGCCGCATTCAGCCTACATATAGTAGTAATAGTAGTAGTCGTAGCCCCAGTAGCCGCCGAAATCCTCGCCAAAGTCGTTGTAATAATCTTCGACGCCATCATAGTGGCTGAAGTAATCGTTTCCGCCGCCGCCCCAGATGTAGTCGTAGCTGTCTTGGCCATCGATGTGGTCATCGCCCGTATCGCCATAGAGGTAGTCCGAGTCATACCCACCATAGAGATAGTCCGCGCCACCACCTCCATAGATCCAGTCATACCCCAAGTCGCCATAAATGTAGTCGTTCCCTAAATCGCCCCACGCGTAGTCATCTCCTTCGCTCCCTCGCAGCGTATCATCACCGTCGCCGCCGAACAGCTCATCGGCGCCATCACCTCCATCGATCGCGTCATTACCATTGCCGCCATTGACGTAGTCGTCGCCCACATTGCCAAACAGATTGTCGAAGCCTTCGTTGCCATACAGTTGATCAAAGCCGCCATCCCCATAAACAGCGTCGCGGCCATCATCCCCATTGATCACATCGTCGCCCGATCCGCCGCCGATCCCATCCTGTCCGAGGCCCCCATAAATCAAATCGTTCCCGACATTGCCCTGCAGCGCATCGTCACCCACATCACCGCGAATCGTATCGTTGCCATCTTCTCCCTTCACCGTGTCATTGCCATCGCCGCCCCAGATCCAGTCGTCATTGCCGCCGCCAAAAACTTGATCGTCGCCCGCATCTCCAAACAAGTTGTCACTGCCCAGGTCGCCATAAATGGTGTCGGCCCCAGCCTCTCCCCAAATCTTGTCGTCGCCCGATCCGCCGCCAATCGCGTCATTCCCCGCGCCCGAGTGAATCTCATCCGCCCCCTGCGATCCTTGAATCAAGTCGCGAAAAGGCGAACCCCAAATCGCATCATCGCCAGCGCCGCCATTCACATTGATGGAAATCGGTCTCGTTGCCGTGCGGCAAATCTCAATCAGATCATTGCCCCCAAACGCATTGATATTGATCGAGGAAACGCGAGTCTTAGAGAACTGAAGATTGGTTCCAGTGACTTTGTAAAAATTCCCCGACTCCACAACCTCAATCCGATCGGCCCCTTCAGTGCCATTCACAACCAGTTCCGAATTCGAAAGATAAGCCGAAATCCCCCCCGCCAAAACCCGCCGGCTCGCCAGTACTTCGATCCCCAGTAAACGAAGTTTTTTGCGATCCTCATTTCGAAGTGCAGACATGATCATTTCCCCCAAAAAAATGTTGTGTATGGACCAACAACAGGGAAATGCGATTCATAGGCCTCCTAGCGACAATCCACTGGCATTTTTCTAAAAAAACTCCAGACTCAAGCACGCAAATACAGTAAATGTGGTGGGTAGCGGAGCAGACGGAATCGGTTTTTCGGCGGGGCGGCACTCAACGCCGTTAACCCTTTTTAGGCGGCGGAGCGGAGTTCACGGGCTAGTTGGATTTGTTGTCTAGAAGCATTG
>JBKJSI010000169.1:0-7562 GCA_046595915.1 Pirellulaceae bacterium | reverse complement strand
CGTAATGGAGGCAATCCGCCCTACCCAGTCGAGCATGATTTGCCACACTAGAGCCCATGCCCAAGGTTCTCAACATCGCCGCTTACCAATTTGCCGATTTAACGGAACTCTCACGCCTGCGCACGGAGTTACGCGAATTGGGAAAGTCGCTGCGAGCAAAGGGGACCATTCTGCTCAGTCCCGAAGGAATTAATCTTTTCGTTGCGGGGGAGCCTGGGGCGATCGGAGTTTTATTGGAAGCGATTCAGCGGATACCTTGTCTAGAAAATCTAGCGGTGAAAGAAAGCTTCAGCGACGAAAATCCTTTTAACCGGATGCTCGTAAAAATCAAAAAGGAAATTATCGCGTTTGGCGTGCCGGGAATTGCGCCAGGGAAATACACGTCGCGGCGAGTTGCACCGAAACAGCTGAAGCAGTGGCTCGATGAAGGGCGCGAAGTCACGCTCGTCGATACACGGAACCAGTACGAAATTTCAGCGGGCGCATTCAAAAATGCCGTGACCCTGCCGATCGACGATTTCCGCAATTTTCCAAACGCCTCCAAATTGTTGCCGGATGAGCTCAAGCAGAAAACGATCGTCACTTATTGCACCGGCGGGATTCGCTGCGAAAAGGCTGCGCCCTATCTGGAGCGAGAGGGTTTCCAAGACGTCTTTCAACTCGATGGGGGCATCCTCAAGTATTTTGAAGAGTGTGACGGGGCGCATTTCGATGGTGAATGTTTCGTGTTCGATAAGCGAGTTGCAGTCGATCCCAATCTCGCCGAGTCCGGACTAGCCCAGTGCTATCGTTGTCAGGCGATTCTCTCCGAAGAAGACCAAAAGTCGTCACTGTATCGGCATGGCAAACACTGTCCCCGTTGCTTCAAGCCGGCCGAAATAAAGCTAGCGCAGCGAAACGCGCAAATCGCCAAAGCCACGGAAAAACTCCCCGGTAGTGAGCCCTATGATCATGTCCGGCCAATCACTGTGCCGCTGCGATTCGATGGGATGTGCGTCCTAGAGTTTCTCGAAGCGATGCGGACTCATTTATTGCCAGAGGAATGGATAGCCGCTTGTCGCGAAGGTCGACTGACCCGTCGCAGCGATCCTGTCACTCCCGAAACAAAATTGCGTTCGGGCGACTACCTTCTCCATCACATCCCGGCCACGATTGAGCCAGCTGTTGCGAATGACATCCGTATCCTTTACGAGGATGACGCACTCGTCGTCGTCAACAAGCCTGCTCCACTCCCTATTCATTCATGTGGGCGGTTCCACCGCAATACGCTGATCTACATGCTGGAGTTGGTTTATGCCCCGCTCAAACTGAGGCCGGTGCATCGGCTTGATAGCGACACTTCCGGCGTACAAGTGTTAGCCAAAACCGCCGAGGCGGCGCGTAAAACACAAATTCAATTCGAACAGGGGCTCGTATCGAAGCGTTACCTGGCTCGGGTGCATGGTCTGCCGAGCGAAGATCAATTTGAGTGCCGCTTATCGATTAGCCAAGACTTCGCTGCCGGCGGAGTAAGAATTCCCGGAGTCGAAGGTGATACGGCGCACACCGAGTTTCAACTCGTGAGGCGACTGCCTGATGGAACCTCATTACTCGAAGTAACTCCGCATACCGGGCGAACCAATCAAATCCGAGCACACCTTTGGGCGCTCGGAATGCCGATCGTGGGAGATCCGATCTATCTGCGTGATGAAAAGCTCGGCGAACTCAAGTCCACCGAGTTAGAACAAGCCCGGCTTTGGTTACATGCGGCGATGCTGGAGTTCATCCATCCCCTGACGAAAGAGCCAACGCGATTTGAGGCCCCGCCACCAGATTGGGCGAATTGATTTGGCTTGCGAAGTGTAAGGTGACACTTTTTGGTTTACTGCTTCAATCGCTATCGATCAAAACGTAGTGCCGATTCTTAGCAATAGCGTATCGGCAGGCGTGAAATCCGCATTCGGAGTAGAGAGGTAATCAACCTCGCGGGCGAAGACGAAGCCTATTTCCGCGCGATAATTGACACCCCCATTCTTGCGGCGTTCGATTCCGAGCATCAGGCGGAGATCGCTCAGCGTGACTTTATCTTGCAGGCCTGAGTCGCGCTTCACCGCCCAGGTATTGCCGCCGAATTCACCGAGGAGGTAAACCCAGTCCGAGTGGTCCGTGCTATAGTTGATGAGGCGGGCGAGCTTGGGGCGGGGGAAGATCAGTTCGAGGTTCCAGTAGGGAGTTGGATTCCAGATCGCGCCTGCGACGGGGAAGATGCGGACGTCGTCACGATTGAGGTAGAGCACGCCAGCCACAAATTGAAGTTTGTCGGGGATCGCGTCCCATTGGACGATGCCCTTGCCGGTGAGGCGAAACATGTCGGCGTCGTTGCTTTGAAAGTCGCTAAAAACCATCGGGGCAACTGCGATCACGCCGCGAAGGCGCTCGTTCACCTTGGGCACCCACATGAAATCGATGCCGGTTGTGAAGAGCTGCGACGGGAGATCGGGCGCAATCGGACCGCTTAGAAAGCGAACGTCGAAGATTGGCGAAATTAGCAGTGGAAAATTCTTCGTCGGCGCGGGAACGGCGACTGTGAACGTGGTCTCGATCTCGGTCAGTGCGAAACCACTGGAAGCGGCGGGATCGATATTGGTCCCTTGAAAGTTGAGCTTTTGGAAAAAGCCATCTTTGAATTTGCTGAGCGGCGGCGGGCCGCTGAAAATCTCGCCGCCGAAGAGTGTCTCTTCCGATTGAGGCAGGAGATCAAATTCATCAATGTATTCGTTTGTCTGCTGATAGTCAGAAGAGGAAAAGGGGCCTTCTACAGCCGTCGCTGGTTGGGAACGTCGGGCAGCAGGCAGATCATTCGGCTCAGTGACCGATTCATAGGGGCTACGCGGGCGCTTGCCTGGAATTGCCTTTGCTGGAGCCACTTCGTCATCTGGCGGCTCTTGCTGTGGCTGCAATTGTTCCTCAGGCGACTTTTTGTCGGGCGGCGAGGGCGTACGTTTGGGAGGTGGGAAGTCTTGGGGAGTCACCCCAAGGTCGCTGCTGCGAAAACGGATGTTGTCATTACGTTCAGTGAGCTTGGTGCGACGGTAGGGCTTCCAAGAATCGTCGGTTTGAGCGAAGGCAGAACCGAGAGGCAGTAGCAGGACCATCAACGAAGCTACGACGCTCAAAACGAGCCTTGACCGCAATGAACACTGCTGGGCAAGCCAGCAGTGGCCCCCGAGGATTCGTTGAAAGTTGAAAGTCTCGCGACGGGGGGGCACTAGTAAGAAACTCCCGCTCGGACCAAGAAAGTGTTATCAGGATTGAAATTGTCGATGGGGGTATTGGCGTAAATGACTTGACGGCGGAAAGCGAAGCCGGCGTCAAAGAACCCAATGGGATCGGCATTCGACATCCGCTGCGCGGGACCAAACTCAACGCCGAGAAAAACACGGATGTCGTTGTAGTCGATGCGATCGGTGAGGCCGCTATCGCGCTGAATCGTCCAAGATCCGCCGCCATATTCACCGCCGACATACCACCAAAGATCTTGGTTACCGACGGTGGTGAAATACTGCGCCAACTTGGGACGTGGAAAGTAGATGTCGAATCGCGTTTGCGGGCTCGGTGTCCAAAGGACGCCAAACGCGGGCAGCATCTGAATTTGTAAACGATCGAGATATTCGATGCCGCCTTTGATTTGTAGACGTTCAGTGAGTTGGTATTTAATTAGTCCAACACCAGGAAATCGCAAGCTATCGTCATCTAGCGTTTGAAAGTCGGTATAGACGCCGGGGCGGAAATCGATTTCGCCTTGCAGCGGCCGCGAGGGATCGGTGAGAAAACGAATTCCAAGGTAGGCGCTATACGCGCGAGCCGGCAGATCGGCCGTGGTCGGTTCGCCTGGGCCCGCCCATTGGTGAAAGATAAAGCCGGGAGTGATGCGAAGCGGTTGTGTTGCAAAAGGAATATTGGCGAATGCAAATGTGGTCGAGGCTTCGGTGTCGTTGATGTCGAGCTCGTTGCCCGTCGTGCCATTTAGCCAAGTGTGCTTAAGCGTGAGATTGTTGATGAATCGTTGGGGCTGCTGGGTGGGCCAAGCGGACGCGCCCCAGTTCGGGTCTTGGAAACCATAAGGCGGTGCGCCGGTGGGATAGGGATTGCCGTAGCCGGTTCCTGGGTTGGCATAAGGATTGGCGCCATAGTTGGGCGCGGCGCCATTGGGAGCGCCGGTGTTGTTGAATGCGGGCGGCGGTGCGGAGTTGGGCGGTAGGCCAGAAACGCCGCCAAGAATGGGCTGATTGCTGAGGCCGCTATTGGCATAAGGATCAAACGCAGCGCCGGGCGCGGCGCCGCTGGGTTGCCAGGAGGGAGTTAATGGCGGCGCTGTAGGCGGTGGGCCAGCGTAGGTCGAACTGCCCAGCGGCGGCGCGTTACCCCAGGTTTGCGGCATGCTGGCAGTGGGGACGCCTTGCAACGGACTCGCCGGCGCGGGGCCGGAGGGTGTGATACGCGGCTGCGCACTTGCCAGTGTTGGAACTAGCAACGGTGCGACAACGACGAAAAAAATCAGCCAGTTTTTCAGCCAATTTTTTGGCATGGCAAGATTTTTCCTGTCGAAATGAGTCGGACGTGTCGATAGAGAGAAGTTCACATCCGCGTGGTACCTTTGACGCGCGTTTAGGGTCAAGGTCAAGCGGTGGGAATGGCGGATTTGCCGTTAAGAATGAGCAAAATGAAGTCGTTGCCACTGCTGGCATGCTTGGAAATCAGGCGCGGCGCCAGCTAGAATCTGCGGCGATTTAACACCGTTCCGCTTCAGGTAGGCGACAGGCAAAGTGACATGAGTGAAGTACCAGCAACTTCAAAGGCAACGAAGCCCGCGGAATCGAGTTTGCGAAAGCTTGCTGACAATCCTTACGCGGTTATCGCACTGATCTTTTGCGTGACCGGGTGTCTTGGCATCCCCGTGATCATGATTTGCCGGGGTTTCTCGCCGTCTAAGAAAGTGCTTTGGGTTGTGATCTCGCTGATCTACACGGCATTCTTGTTTTTGCTGGTCGGGATCATTTGCGCCTGGGCGTATGGCAATATCATGAAGGCGATGAATGGCGGATGATATGACGCGGTTTCGCGCGTTAAGATGCTCTCCCTTGTCATATATTTTCTGGGGAAGCACTATGAGCGAGTTTTTCGGCCGGCGCACTTTTACGACAATGGCCTCTGGGTTGATGATAGGCGGACTAATTCGCGGGGCGAGCGCACAAGATCCACCGCCTCAGGTTGCGCCTGTCGGGCCGAAGGAAGCGGAGTTCACTCGCGACTACGAGGCGCCGAAATTCAAGCCGGGGTGGAAGAAAGAGCAGATCAATCGGCAGCTCGTGCAAGATTTTGTTGTCTACGCACATTCCGAACTCGACATGGTGAAAAAGTTGCTCGATAAGGAACCCGGCCTGGTCAATAGTTTTATGGATTGGGGCGGAGGGGATTGGGAATCGGGCCTAGGCGGCGCGTCACATATGGGAAAGCGCGACATCGTTGAACACTTGCTCGAACGCGGAGCGCGGATTGATATCTTCTGCGCGGCGATGATGGGGCAACTCGAAGCGGTGAAAGCGTTTCTCACTTTGCAGCCGAAGCTGATTGATGCAAAAGGGCCGCACGGGTTTACTTTGCACTTCCACGCGCAGGTTGGTCAGGAGAATGCCGCAGGGGTGCTGGATTATTTGCAATCGATCAAGAAAGTTGAGCTCAAGCCAATTCCGTGGCTGAAGAAGCCAGCAGAAGGCGAAAAGAAACCTGCCTAGCCAAAAAGAAATTGCCAAGCGAGGCGGTGTATGCGGACAATACTTCTTGCAATCACGGTGACGTGCGCGTTCGCGTCGCCCGTTCTTTCGGATGAGCCGAAATTTGCCGTCAAGCCAATCGACACAGCGGGGGAATCGCCCTCCTGCGCGGTGATCGATGTCAATGCAGATGGACGGCTCGATATAGTTTCGGGTGGGTTTTGGTATGAGGCTCCGGCAGACTTCGCCAAGGGAGAATGGAAGAAGCATTTCGCGCGGGAAGTTGTGCGGATTGGCGGGCGGCTGGATGAGTATTCGCTACTGCCGACGGAGCTCAATGGCGATGCATTTCTTGATCTGATTGTTTGCAACTACCGCAGCAAGACGATTCAGTTTGTTTTTCACCCGGGCGAGGTGATTCGGACGAATCCTGAAGCGCCTTGGACGACGAAAGTTTTTGCGGAACCGGGCGCGAGTGAGACCGGCCGGCTGGTGGATATTGATGGTGATGGCTTTCTCGATTTGCTTCCCAATGGGGCGGATTATGCGGCTTGGTGGAAGCGAAACCCGAAGGGGATAGCTGAGGTCTTTACCCGGCAGGAGTTGCCGAAGGAGATCGCGGGGCATGGGATTGGGGCGGGGGATATCGATTTCGATGGCGAAAAATGTCTTGATCTGATTACGCCGAAGGGTGTCTGGAAAAACACAGCACCACATGGCGAAGAAATGATTTGGCGACCCTTCGTTCCAGCGACGCTACTTCATCGTGACGGCAGCGTGCCAATGTTGATTCATGACGTGAACGGAGACGGCGACAGCGATCTGGTCTGGGCGCGGGCGCATCACACCGGGCTACACTGGCTCGATGGCCTTTGTAGTTCGCACACCATCGACACCGAAATAACGCAAGCCCACAGCCTCCTCTTCGGCGATCTCGACGGCGATGGCCAAAAAGATCTCATCGCCGGCAGCCGCGTGATGGCCCACGATGGCAAAGACGTCGGTGAATACGATCCATTGATGCTCGCTGCATATCAGTTCAACAAAGAGTCAAAATCCTGGCGTCGCACCATTCTGGCAAAGGGCTTTCCCGGCTCCGGCGGCATCGGGTTTGGCCTCGATCCAAAACTAATCGATATCGACGCCGACGGCGATCTCGACATCGTTGCATCCGACCGCAAGGGTCTCTTCCTACTGGTCAATCTCGCCAAAGGTGATGCTGGAGTCGAGGCGAAGCAACTCACAGCACCAAATCGTCTCAATCCGCAATCGATGATGAAGTTTGTTGACGATATGGGTGCGCCGCAACCCGTCTCCAAACCCGAGCACTGGGGCCGCCGTCGTGAAGAAATCCTCACGGCAATGGAAGAGGTGATGGGCAAACTGCCCACGCCGGACCGCCGCGTTCCGCTCGACGCCCAAGTGCTCGAAACGACGGAAACGGAAAAATACACGCGGAAGAAATCCACCTTTGCCAACGAGCAAGGCGATCGAGTTTCCGCTTACTTGCTCACTCCCAAATCTCTTTCAGCGCCTGCGCCCGCGATGCTCTGCCTTCACCAAACGACGCCCGGCGGAAAAGACTCGCCTGCGGGCCTTGCGGATCGCCCATCCCTCCATTACGCCCACGAACTAGCGAATCGCGGCTATGTCTGCATTGTCCCTGATTATCCGAGCTTCGGTGACTACAAGTATGATTTCAACACCCACGCCGAATATGTCAGCGGGACGATGAAAGCGATTTGGAATAATCATCGGGCGGTCGATTTGCTTGAGTCGCTGCCGGAGGTTGATCCGGATCGGATTGGG
>JBKJSI010000142.1:0-2603 GCA_046595915.1 Pirellulaceae bacterium | reverse complement strand
TCGCCATCTTCATCACGGGTGAGGACGACGCCATGACCACGGCGCACGCCTGCGACGAAGCCGATTTTGATGACGCGGGGAATGATGGCGACGCCTTGGGCATCGGCGAGGAGTTTTTTTGGAATTCGGTGGACGGGAATGGCGAGGAGTTCGGAGAGGACGGTTTCGGCGTTTTGGGTTGTGGAAGTGGGGTCGATGGCGGAGGCGATTTGAGGCGAGGCGAAAGATGCCAAGGCTGTTGTGGCAAGCAAGGATGCAAGGAAATAGCGCGACATGGCGGGGAACTCCTTTTCAAATGGGCTCGAGGCTGAGGTGAATCGGTGCTTGGTCTTTAGTTTAGCGAATTGAGAAATGCGGAGACGCGCGTGATTTATCCACGCAGGGCGCTGCTAGCATCCCTTTCGCAGCTGAACTTCCTTGTGGATGCTTGCCGTCGGCGGAGCGACGGCGCCACGTATCGAATGGGCTTTGGATTTCTAACCGGTTACTTGTTTGATGTGGTGGACTTCTTCTACACCTACCAGTTTTTGATCTAGGCCGCCGTAGAAATAGCTGAGGTGGTTGGGATTGATGCCCATTTGCCAGAGGACGGTGGCGTGGAGGCGTTTGACGTGCATCGGTTCCTCGATGGCGGCGGCGCCGAGTTCGTCGGTGGCGCCGACGCTTTGGCCGCCTTTGATTCCGCCGCCAGCGAGCCACATCGTGAAACCCATGCTGTTGTGGTCTCGGCCAGTGCCTTCGGCGTATTCGGCGGTCGGTTGGCGACCGAATTCGCCGCCCCAAATCACGAGTGTGCTATCGAAGAGGCCGCGGTCTTTGAGGTCTTGGAGTAACGCGGCGATCGGCTGGTCAGTGTTGCCGGCGTGGAAGTCGTGATTCTTTTTGAGATCGCCGTGGGCGTCCCAGTTGTCGTCATTGTGGGCGCCGCCGCTGTAGAGCTGAATGAAGCGAACGCCGCGTTCGACGAGGCGACGAGCAATGAGGCAGCGGCGACCGAAGTCGTCGGTGCGGGGTTTGTCGACGCCATACATGTCGAGCGTTTTTTGCGTCTCTTGTTTGAGGTCGACCGACTCAGGGGCGCTGGACTGCATTTGGTATGCGAGTTCATAGGTTTTGACGCGGGCGGCGAGGTCGGAGACATCGGCGCGCTGGGCGGCGTGTTCGTCGTTGGCTTCTTTGAGTGCGGCGAGGAGGGCTTGGCGGGCTTCGGGGGTTGTACCTTCGGGCAGTTTGAGATCGATGAGCGGTGCGCCTTTGGAGCGCATGATGGTGCCGGCATAGGTTGCGGGCATGTAGCCGCTGGACCAGTTTTTCGCGCCGCTGATGGGGCCTCCCTTGGGATCGAGCATGACCACGAAGCCGGGGAGATTTTTGTTTTCGCTGCCGAGGCCATAGTTAACCCAAGATCCCATGCATGGAGAGCCAGAGAGAACCTTGCCGCTATTCATCATGAGCATCGCTGAGCCGTGGATCGGGCTGTCGGCGGTCATCGACTTTAGGAATGCGATGTCGTCGACATGCTTGGCGACATGCGGGAAAAGATCGGAGACCCATTGGCCCGATTGACCATATTGTTTGAAGTTCCATTTGTTGCCGACGACGCGGCCTTCGTTCTTGCTGCCGCCTCGGCCTTTGGTTTTGACGGGAATCGTTTGGCCGTCGAGCTTCGCGAGTTGGGGTTTATAGTCGAAGGTATCGACGTGGCTTGGGCCGCCGTACATGAAAAGGAATATTACGCTTTTCGCTTTAGGGGCGTGATGATGTTTGATTTCGTCGAGGTTGCTCGCGATTGCTTGTTTGGCGAAAAAGCCGTCGGAGGCGAGAAGCCCGGTGAGGCCGAGTGAGGTGAAGCCGGCGCCTGACTCCCAGAGAAATTCGCGGCGGGTGCGCCCGCAGAATGTATTTTGTGGTCGCTCGGTCATTGATCGATATCCTGATGTCGAGTTGGCGGCCGTTAGGTGGGGCTGATGTTGGCCGGGAGGCGGGAGTTTTATTTTAGCTGAAAATTCTTCTCGGCGCAAGTCGTTCGCAGGCCGCTATTTGGGATATTGTTGGGCGGATATGCTGGTGGCAAAGGCGTTTATAATTCCTCTCGGAGTTTGGTTATGCGTCGCACGGTTCTTTGTGCGTTTTCGATGGTTTTAGGTCTGACGGGTTTGGGCGCCTCTGGTGCGGTTGCTGAAGACTGGCCGCAGTGGATGGGGCCGAAGCGCGATAATGTGATTCGTGAAGAGGGGCTGCTCGAGAAATTTCAAGCTGGCGGACCGAAAGTGCTTTGGCGAGCGCCGATTGCTAATGGTTATGCTGGGCCCGCTATCGCTAACGGGAAAGTTTTCGTCACCGATTTCGTTACGGACTCGAATGTCAAAGTTGACAACTTTGCTCGCAACGCGTTCACCGGCAAGGAACGCGTGCTTTGCCTTAATGAAAAAACGGGCAAGGAGATTTGGTCGCACGAGTATGACGTTACAACGACGGTTTCTTATCCGGCGGGACCGCGCTGCACTCCCACGGTCGATGGCGATAAGGTCTACACGCTCGGGGCCGAAGGCCATCTTTTTTGCTTTGGGGTTGAAAAAGGCGATGTGATTTGGTCGATCGAT
>JBKJSI010000581.1:0-7439 GCA_046595915.1 Pirellulaceae bacterium | reverse complement strand
CTGCGGTTCGTCCGAGATGAAACCCGCTGCTGGCGCGGGAACGATGGGCGATTCGATGAAGTCGGACGACAAAATGATGGGGGAGGAGAAGATGAAGTCCGACGGCATGATGGGCGGCGAGAAGATGATGGGGGATGACAAAATGAAGGACGATAAGATGAAGGATGAAAAAATGATGTCCGGTGAAAAGAAATAGAACTCAATCACCTCCCTACTGCACTTTGGCGAGAGCCACCATGAAGTCACCATCACTCCCCGCGCGCGAAATTACGCCCGAGCATCTCTATCTCAACCGGCGCAATTTCATGCGCGCCGGAGCAGCTGCGGCGAGTGTGATCGCGACGGGGACGATCTATCGGCAGCTCAATCGCACGACTTCAACGCCGCTAATGACGGGCGTGATTGATGACTACGCGCGGGTGTCACGAGACGCGGCCGCGCGAGGCTACGACCTTAACGAAGCGCACACGCCGCCCGAGAAGGCGACGAACTACAACAACTTCTATGAATTCACCACCGACAAACAAATGGTGGCGGAAAAGGCGAAGAATTTCGTCGCCCGACCTTGGCAGATTTCTGTCGAGGGGTTGGTTCACAAACCAGCCAAGTTCGACGTCGATGATCTGCTGAAGCTAATCCCTCTCGAAGAGCGGATCTATCGAATGCGATGTGTCGAAGCCTGGTCGATGGTCGTTCCCTGGATCGGCTTTCCTTTGGCCAAGCTTCTTGAACGAGTCGAACCGATGGCCAACGCGAAATTCGTTGCCTTCGAGACGCTCGTCGATCCGGAGCGATTTCCTAATCAGCGTCGTGCTGTACTCAATTGGCCTTACGTTGAAGGTCTACGACTGGACGAAGCGATGCACCCGCTCGCGATTCTGGCCGCGGGAATGTATGGACGCCTCCTTCCCGGACAAAACGGCGCGCCGCTGCGATTGATCGTGCCTTGGAAGTATGGATTTAAAGGAATCAAGTCGATCGTCAAGATTCGCCTTGTTTCGGAACAGCCGCCGACTACCTGGAACCTCTCGGCGCCTAGCGAATATGGCTTCTATGCCAACGTGAATCCTGCCGTAGCACATCCACGGTGGAGTCAGGCGACGGAACAACGGCTCGGTGAAACGGGCAGGCGAGAGACGCTTCCCTTAAACGGCCACGCCGAGCACGTTGAGGAGTTGTATCGAGGGATGGATCTGCGAGCGAATTTTTAGGGGACGGTTTATGCTCAAGATCACGCCCTTTACGAAATATGTCGTCATTCTCAACTTCGCCGTTCCGTCGATCCTCTTAACTTGGGATGCGCTGCGGGGCCAACTCGGCGCCAACCCTGTCAATTTTGCGATTCGCACCACGGGACTCCTCGCGCTGATTTGTTTGGTGCTTTCGCTCGCGGTGACGCCGGTAATGCGACTGGCGGGCTGGAATTGGTTGGGGCAGCTTCGGCGCACCGCAGGGCTTTACGCCTTTTTTCACACTGCTGCGCACTTTCTGTTGTTCTTCCTGCTCGACCGCGCGGCAAACATTCGCGACACGGTTTCGGAAATTGCTTTGCGACCTTACTTGATGATCGGATCGGTCGGACTTGTGATCATGATTCCACTCGCGGTCACATCGACGAATGGCATGATCCGCCGGATCGGGACGAAACGTTGGAAGTGGTTGCACCGAACCGCCTACATCGCCGCCTGCGCAGGCGCATTGCATTACTACCTACTGGTCAAAGCAGACACGACTTGGCCCCTTATTTTTGCCGCCGTGCTCGCAGTGCTATTCGGTTATCGCGTCGTGGATCACTATTTGGCATTGCTGCGCGATGCCCGCCGTTATCGACTCGGCAAACCGGCAACGGCGGCGAAAGCGGGCCCGATTCGCTCGTGGTCAGGTCAACTGCGCGTCGCGAAGATTTTTCTAGAGACGCCGGAGGTGCGCACTTTTCGCCTCGTCATGCCGGAGGCTCCGCGCTTGCCCTTCGAGCATCAGCCCGGCCAGTATTTGAATCTCACCCTGCAAATCGACGGCCGAAAGATCCGTCGTTCGTACACGATCGCTTCGTCGCCGACGAGGAGCGGTTACCTCGAATTGAGTATCAAACGTGAGGCGAATGGACTTGCCTCACGCTACATGCACGATCAGATTCGCGAAGGCGACATGCTACAAGTCACTGCGCCGGCCGGCAAGTTTACCTTCACCGGAAAGGAATCGCCGGAAATTGTCATGATCGCCGGAGGAGTTGGCATTACGCCGCTGATGGCGAAGATTCGATACTTGACCGACCTGGGATGGCCCGGGCAAATTCGGCTGCTGTTTTCAGTGAAAACAGCAGAAAATTTCATCTATCGCTCCGAACTCGAAGCATTGCAATATCGATTCCCAAACTTACACGTCACCGTGACAGCAACGCGGGAAACCGATCCGACCTGGCAAGGAGAGCGGGGAAGAATTACCCCCGCACTTGTGAAACGAGTTGCCCCCAATTTCACCTCGAGCCGTGTGCATCTGTGCGGTCCAACGGAAATGACCGAGCCCGTAATAGAGATGCTGCGGGGCCTCGGCGTCCCCGAAAACCTCATCAAATTCGAATCGTTTGCGTCGCCCAGTCGCAGCCAAAATTCCGCCGCAGCCCCAATACAGCCTTCAGAATCCGCCGCACAAGACGTCGCGCCAAGTGAAGATGCGTCGCTAGAGTTCGCTCGCTCAGGAAGGTCCGCTGGCAAACTACAAGGCAAAACCATTCTCGAAATTGCCGAGGCGGAAGGAATCGATTTGCCCTACGAATGCCGCGCCGGCGTTTGCGGTCAATGTAAGACGAAATTGCTGCATGGCAGGGTCGTCATGGAGGTTGAGGACGCGCTGGATGCCAAAGACCGAGCCCAAGGATTGATCTTATGCTGCCAGGCGCGTTGCATTGATGAAGTGCTGATCGACGCGTAGACAAAAAGGGAGCGGGCCAAGCGGGTCAGGCTACGTTGAACTTCGGCCCTCCCCTGTGATCCCAGCACCCACTGCACTAATAACGTATTGAAAACTATTTGCAGCTATTATCAACTTGCAGGCTTGCTCGCTTTTTTAGCGATCAATTGCCAAGAGCGCCACCTTCACCGAGAGTCGGTTTCTGCGCTTCGCTTCAAATCTGTTAAAAGTTCATTGAAATCCGCTCGCTCGCTCAAGGGCGACATGTCGGTGTCGTTTTCCACGTGACTGATGACGCCTGGGGCGAAGAATCCCGCTTGGCGTGCTTGCCTTAATAGCTCCACCGCGCGTTTTCCGTATTTCTCCACCAATTCCGCGCGTTCTTGCTCCGATAGGCTGTCGTCTTTCTGGGCGCCGACGGTCGAAAGGGAATAGACGCAGGCGGTGTTATAAAGAGATTGCTGGGCCTCAAGCCCGCTAGCCGCGAGCGCCTCGACTTCCTTTACCGCGGCTGCGTGATCGCCTAGTTGCGCGAGCGCCATGGCTCGCCCCATTCTTAGGTCGACATGGGTTTGGCCTTCACCAAGGGCCGCGCGGCGCTTGCGATCCTCGCTTGCTTCCGAGGTGCGCTTTAGCCGGAGGTAGGTTTCGGCCCGATCCATGAGAATCCAACTGAGTCGAACTCTGGCCTCTACCGAATTAGGCTCTCTATTTAATACCTGTTCAAGTTTCTGCATTCCCTTGTTAGCCCAGGTTATGGCTTCAGCCAACTTATCATTTTCGCGCACCATCTGGACTTTCACCCCGTAACAATCTGCCAGCGCGATCTGAATCGAGCTCTTAGCGTCATCGACTTTGTCCAATCGTTCCAAAAGGTCGATCGCTTTTTCAATTGACTCCATGCCTTGGGACTTTCGGTCGGTCAACGACATAACAAAGCCTAAATGCCGGTAGTCGACGGCGAGTTGATACTGGAATTCCTGGTTGTCTGGGAGTTCTTTCGTGAGGCGATGTCCAATAGCAAGCGATTCCTCGTAGTTCCTTTCCGCTTCAGCGAACTTTCCACTTGCTTCGTACAAATAGCCGAGTCGGTGGTAACTTTTGGCGAGCTGCTGAGCATCGTCAGGTTCGTGAGGGAATTCGCTGGTTAGCTGTTTTTGAATCAATATGGCCTGTTGAACACTTTCGATGGCAGGCTGTCTCCTGCCTAACATTTCGTAGATTCGCCCTACCCTTTCGTGCGCCCTACCGGCCTCTCGTTTGACCGAGGGTTCCTCGCTTACTCTTAGGAATTCCTGATAGAATTCGAGGGCGTCTTCGAGGAGTTTCTGTCGATAGGCTTGCCATTGGGGAACGCCTTCGAGCTCTTTGCTTTCACCTACCCGAGTCAACATCTGATCGACGGCTTCGCGAGCTTTTTGGAAATTGAGCTCCGCCTTCGCTTGCTGTTCTTTTTCATTGAGCAACGCGGTGTTCAAGCGGGCGTTGTAATACAGGCTACCCAGTAGCAGACCCAGCGCAGCGAAGCTCGTAACTCCGATCAGCGCCGCCGCCGCTGGTCTACGATTCGTCCATCGCCATAGCCGTTCGACGACGCCCACCGGTCTTGCGAGAATTGGCTCACCATTTAGAAATCTTCGCAAATCCGCGGCGAACTCGCTTGCCGATGCGTAACGGCTCGTCGGTCCTTTGGCCATTGCCTTGAGGCAGATTGTCTCTAAATCGCGTGGCACGCGGTCATTGAGTCGGCGCGGAGGGCGCGGTTCATCCTGAATGACTTGAGCCAGCAACATGCGAGTTTGACCTCGGAAGGGCAACTCGCCGGTCAAGAGTTCATAGAAAATGACGCCAACACAGTAGATGTCGCTGCGGGCATCGATCCTTTTGATTTCGCCTTTGGCTTGCTCTGGCGACATGTAGGCAGGTGTCCCGAGCACCTGGCCCTCCAGCGTAAGATGAATTTCGTCGGAGGCTCGCTTTGCCAAGCCAAAGTCCATGACATGAGGACGCCCTTCCAAGTCAAGCATGATATTGGATGGCTTGATGTCACGGTGGATGACTCCCTGCTTGTGTGCGTACTCCAAGGCATCGGCCACTTGAGCCAATAACTCGGCCGCCTGTCGCGGGTTATAGCGTTTCGCGCTCAACCGCTCAGCGAGCGTCGTCCCTTGAATGTATTCACTTACTAAGTAGCAAGTTCCGTCGATCTGCCCGGCATCGTAAAGATCGACAATGCAGGGATGTCGAAGCGCTGCCGCATTTCTTGCTTCTCGAAGGAAGCGTTCTGTATCTTGAGGAGCCGGCGCCCTCCCCGCACGAGGGATTTTAATGGCAACGGTGCGATCGAGTTCGGTGTCGCGGGCTTTGTAAACAGCGCCGAAAGAGCCCGTGCCAAGATGCTCCAGCAACGCAAACTTTCCAATCCGTTTGGGCGCTCCCTCCGGAAGCCAACCGGCCGTTATCTCCTGCGAATTGATGAGCAAACTTGAGCCACACGCGGGGCAAACAGCCGTGTCGTTAGCTAGGCGGTCAACACTGATCTCGCTTTGGCAATGCTGACAGACCTGCTGCATTTCGTCGCCTCGTTTTCGCGTTTGGTCCATTCTAGCCAAATCGCCTGGTCGCTGAGTACTCCACTGTATTGTCCCCAGTTGATTACCCCTATTGTCCGTAGACGAAGCTGAAAATCACCAAGAAACGACAAAGCGACAGGCGCCTCGAGGCTGCCTATCGCCAGGTCGCTGTGCTTTATCCTTCAAATTAGCGCATCGCTGAAAAGCCGCGCTGGATGGTGTTTTTGATTTCCGACAAGGCATCATTGAACTGGCGGCCTACCCGCTCGGTCGTCGTTTCTTGATGCATCATCGTCGGCATGCTCGACGCGATCACCATTCCAATCCCGAGTCCAATCCCAAACAGAACCAGACTTGCCGGAATCGGGTGTTCTTGAACCATTTTAACTGGTTGTTGTGCGTATCCTTCAATCGTTTCTCTGGCATTATCCATAACACTCTCCTTCGCTTTGGCTGTTGACATGTCAATTCTCCTTTTTTAGATGCAATCACTCTGAAAAATCAGCCTAGTGGAAGGAGGGAAGAGAGGTTGCGTCGCAACGTTCATATTTAGTTTGCGAGGTTCGACGTCGATGCTCTATTCCCTGCTTCCAACGGGCTCATTCGTTGAGTTTCATACTTTTGCAAATAGCGTGCCTAAAACCCACCCGAAGGCGAAAGAAGCCTTGCCGGCGAGGCTAATCGGCTTGTTTCCCAGAGTTGCTAAGGAAACATTGCCTGCTTAAAGCGAATCTGTTGGCGCCAGCGACTGGCGACAAATGTTCATGTAGAGGCGTGGGGCGCGTCACTAAGGCGTTTGCATGTGGAAGCGAATCGCGGAATTCATCGTTTGGCTCGGCGAGGTGGTCTGTTTAATGCGAGTCGGCGGAGCGACACGCCTACGAAAAAAGCCCTGGCGTTTTGGGCGCCAGGGCTTTGAGTATCTTAGAACCAGGGAAGGCGGGTTACTTCGCCCCCACCAGCTGTTGCTTCTTCTTCTCGGCGATGATCTCTTCCTGAATGCTCGTAGGCGTGCGGCGGTAGCCGCAGGGTTCCATCGAGAAGGTTCCCTTGCCTTGCGTCATGCTGCGAAGGTCGGTCGAATAGCCGAAGGTTTCGGCAAGTGGGATTTCGGCGATGATCACCGTCATCTTACTCGACGTTTCCGTGCTGACGATCATGCCGCGGCGTGAGTTCACGTCGCCGACGACCGAGCCTTGGAAATCATCGGGGCATTCGATTTCGATCTTCATCACGGGTTCGAGGATGACAGGCTTCGTTTGCGAGAAGTACTCGCGGAAGCAGTCACGGGCGCAGATTTGGAACGCCATGTCGGAGCTATCGACGTCGTGGTACGAACCATCGGTGACGACGGCCTTGAGGCCCACAACGGGGTAGCCGGCGAGCGGACCCTTGCCAACGACTTCGCGAAAGCCCTTTTCGATTGCCGGAATAAAGTTACGCGGAATGCGGCCGCCGACGACATCGTCTTCGAAGACGAAAATCTCGGTGCTGCCTTCCTCTAGCGGCTCAAACTTGCCGACGATGTGGGCGTATTGGCCCGAACCGCCGGTTTGTTTGCGATGCTTGTAGTTGTATTCCGCGGACTTTGTGGGGGACTCGCGGTAGCTCACCTTGGGGGCGCCTACTTCGAGCTCCACTTTGTATTCGCGACGAATGCGTTCGGTGTACACCTCAAGATGCAACTCACCCATGCCGGCCATGAGGATTTCGTTCGTTTCCGGGTCGGTGCTGACCTGGAACGTCGGATCTTCTTTACGGAACCGGGCGAGCGCCTTGCCGAGTTTGTCGGAGTCGGCGCGATTGGCGGGTTGCACCGCGAGCTTGATAACGGGCTCTGGCACGAACATCGATTCGAGCGTGCAATACTTCTGCTCGCCGGCGAAGGTCTCGCCTGACGCGCAGTCGATTCCCATAATCGCGACGATGTCGCCGGCTTCGGCGAAGTCGATTTCT
>JBKJSI010000852.1:0-5583 GCA_046595915.1 Pirellulaceae bacterium | reverse complement strand
TCGGCCGGAGTTTCTTCGGTGATGCCCAGCAAGGGCCGCAGTGTCAGCAGTTCCCAGAGTGTGGCCCCTAGGCTGTAGATATCGCTCCGCGGGTCGACCTTCCGCGCGTCGTAGATCTGTTCGGGGCTGGAGTAACGAATAGTGCCGATGAACTGCCGGCTGCGGGTCATGGTTTGGGCGTCGCCCAGCTGGGCCAGCCCCAGATCCATCAGGATCGCGTCCCCCTGGCTGCTGAGCATGATATTGCCCGGCTTGATATCGCGATGAATGACCTGCGCGTCATGCAGCGCCTGCACCGCCCCGGCGATATCCCGGACGATTTCGACCGACTGGGCGACATGCCCGGCCGTAAGCCGTAAGTCTTCCCCCTTCGAGCGCACTTTCACCGCTGGTGTCGCGGCGTAGAGAGCGCTTTCGGCTTCATCTTGCGAGAGGGGGGTTTCCGAGGATTTGGCGCTCTCGCAGGCGGTGCTCACCGCCTGCCGCCACTGCTGGGAATCGACCCGCGAAGCGTCGCTGCCCGCCAGGCTCGAAAGCACTCGTGATAGATCGGCCCCTTCGACGAGTTCCATTGCGAAGTAGACGTCATCGCCGTCGCTGCCCGAACTATAAACCTTGACTAGATGCGGATGATCGACCCGCCCTAAGGCGCGAATCTGCCTCGCGAAGCGCTCCCGCGCTTTGGGATCCCCCGACCTGGCGAGTCGCTTGAGCGCCACCATCCGGCGGAGTGAAGCCTGCCAGGCGCGATAGACCGTTCCTTCGCCGCCGCTGCCTAGTTTCGAGATCAGCTCGAAATCGCCAATCCGCTTGCGCTCGATCGGGCGCTCGGGCTCGCCGCTTTCGAAATCCTGCTGGCTTTGTAAAGCCCAAGATTCTAGCTGCTGCGAGCTGACTTCCATTCGGAGTAAGCGCGCCAGGAGCGATTGCTGCTCCTGGGCATCGACTTGGCGGCGTTCGCCCGAACTCGAGCCAATGTAATCCGCGCGCGCTTTCTTATCGCTGCCGCCATAGAAGAAGAGCTCGTTCCGCTCCAGTTCATAGAGCGCCAGCGGAAAGACCAGTGACCAAGAACGAACGTCATCGATCGTCGCCGGATCGGCGAAGTAGAGCCGCTTGGCCAGCGGCAGACTGGCGGCTTGGTGCTTCGGCAGGTCAAGCAGGAGTAGGCTCTCGGCTTGCTCCTGGCCCAGATCGAAGCGCTCGATGCGCCAATCACCCGAAGAGAGGCCCCGCACATCCGCAACGAACAGGAGTCGTTGTCCGGCGAACACATTGAGGACTTGCCAGAGTTCGCTCACACCGGCTAAGAGCGAACCCGAAACCGCTTCATAGAACTGGGCTTCGCGGCCACCCACGAGTCCGTGGCCGATTTCGAGGTTACGGTACTTTACTAAGCGGTCGAAGAGCTCGCTCAGCCGCACGCTCTGGCGCGGTTCGGCGTCGGAGGTTCCTTGGTAGAGCACTCGCCTCAGCGCTTGGTCGAGCTTCAGGAGGTCAAACAGATCATCGCGGCTTTTACCGAGGAGTACACTCTTGACCTGGGTAAAACCCGGATCGCCGGCGTCCGCCAGAAAGGGCGTTAACAGCCGAACAATCTGCCACCAGTGGCCCAGCGCGGGGCAGGCTAGCGAGCGCAAAGCCTGGTCAATGTGGGAATCGTGCTGATCGAGCGGGGGCTTCAGCTGGGAGTAACGCACCACGGCCGAACTGGCCAGCATCCGCAAGCCAAATTCCCAGGCGTGATACGCCGCTTGATGACGCTCCAGCGCCGAGTGGCCCTGCCGGGCCCGGCGGTAAAACTGGTGCAGGAATTCGGGGGTCGCGTCCGGCATGGAACCATCTTAAGCCAAAGAAGGCGCCAATTGCCAATCTGACGCTGTTGGAGGCAACAATCCAGGGCAACCGAGGAGGGTTGGCGACTAAGGCCTCCAATGTAACGTCCGGTCGCTGGTGTCCCGCTCTCAAATCGCCGTCAAATTCCTGCGTTTTTGGGAGTCGATGGAGCGTCTACGTGGCAGCAGCAATCTCAGTGACGAAGTGACCGCTAGGACGACGAAATGTAGACCGAAACCCTAGAGCCAAAATTCACTAGCCCCAATGAGACGATCCGTACAAAGGGAGTTCCTTATGACTCGCCAGAAAAACTTCGCGAAATAGACCCTTGAGAGCAAATCTATAAGCCAAGCGGAGAAATGCTATTTAGGAGATTTCCACCTCTCGCTGCCATCGGCTTTTTCAAGCGAGAGCATAGCACCAAATTCCGGATCAGACGCGAGCAAGGCCCTTATAGTGTCACCTGGTTCATTCCTAAGTGCCACGGAGGAAATTCGGTTAGCTTGGATTTCAACACTACTACCCTTCTTATTGGTCAGTTCCTGCTGTGACCAAGTATCGGTTAACTGAGCAGCAAAAGTATTTTCGTCAAATCCAGCTTCGATCTTGGAGGCTTCACCGGTGACGCTCATTTTGACAAAGCGATCTGTTTTTGTTTTCAAGAGGACCGTCATTTCGCCTTCCTTACCGTCTGGACCAAAATAGCCTATTACCTTGCCGTTCTTGTCTCGAATGATCAGCTCTTTAGCGTTAACAGTTTCTGCCTCTTTATTGCTTGCCGCTCCGAGCATCCAGACCCCAGCGCACGCAAATAGGCTTGCAAGCAGGAGTAACCGTTGGCGGGAAACTGCGAGCTCCAAAGACTTTAGTTTTTGTTCTACTGCGGTCATCGAATTGTCTCCCGAAGCAATAATAGTAAATGACGGTTAGCTTACATAATCTGCCAGTGCCAACGAATCATTGCCCGCATCGCTTGGAGTAGCCAAAGATTCTGATCCGAGCAGCCATCACAGAAGCCACACAATTTCAAACTGCGCAAATGCCCTAATTCGATCGAGCGCTGGGCAGACACCAGACGATTTCAGCGGTCCATTTCGCCGCTAGAAGCGTAGTCGTTCTTCACATTAACCGCCACTAGCCAGGGAACTTCGGGGCAAGTCGGCGGCGAACCGCAGGGATTGAAACCGCAAGACTTAATCCTCCCCAATTGCGAAGTCACTCGCGCCATAGGGAGACGTAAGCCCTCGAAGGTACCGCCCAGGTACATCGGTCGCGACGGCCATTCCCGCCAATTTGCGCGTTTCGCCCAGCGTTCGGTGAATTTTTGACGCCGATGCCGGAGCGCTCAGCATATGGCCGAGCGAAGTCCTCTCATCTGGAAGTGTCCAGGTAGGTCGGTTTTATTTCTGAGGACGCGGAGTATCCTGTTTCCATCTTCACTGCTTCAAAGAAACCAAGCGTCGACTTGACCAACTTGAAGGGGCGGCGTTGAGGAACCATGGTACCCGTGAGTTAGGCCAATGAGTTTTGAATCCTCGCAAATCGAGTTCCGATATCGCTTCGTTTCGTTTGGGACGAAGTTCACGATTGCCGAGGGGACCCGATCCACGGCGATGCAGGGCAAGTCGGGGCAACTGTTTGCAAACGAAGTAGTGACCGACGTGGGCGGAGCATGCTGGGGCCATGGCGGCGAAACATTGCCCGTGATCGACCATCATTTCTTCCGCGAGTCGGGCCAATATCCATCGGCCGCGGCGGCGGTGCTACACAACGCCCGCCGATTTAAGGAGCTCGGCAATTCCATTAGGACGATGAACGGGTGCTCTGAGGGTTCGCCCGCCGTCGTCTGGTTGGTGACCCACATTAATCCCGATTTTGATGCGCTATCGTCTCTCTATCTGGTTCGCCGACTCCTCGACGGTGTCCTCGAACCCGAAGGCTGGGAAGCATGGGGCATCCAGCCGGATGGTTGGCAGCCAGGGAGAGGCGTCATTGATTGGTTTCAGCCCCAAACGGCGAACATTCCGGCCTCGCGTCGATGGGCCATTTTATTGGCCGCGGAGGCCTCGCGCACCGACAATTGCCGAAATTCACGGTGTGCACGCGAGCGCCAGTTGGCGTCGATTCTTTGCGCTGCGATGGTACGAGGACGCCCCTATACGGAAGAGCAGAATGGCGGCGTGGAGTTCTTCGATGAAGTGAAAGTCCAACTCACCCACAGCGCAGCAATGGGGCTCGATCCCTATTTTGATTCGGTGCTCGAACAGAGTCGCCTGTTTCACCCTGAACTGGCCCTTCTCAACCGCGAAATCATCGCCTACGAACGTGATCTTCGCCGAGCGCGAAAGTTGATAGTGTATGTCCCCGAAGCGAAGGTTCCTTTTTCACAGTGGTTCCCCCCGGCGGCCGCGACTGCCTTGCTCAACCAGCAAGGTGAAATCCACTCGACGCACCTCGATTCGGGGGTCCACGGTCGACGTGCTGTCGACGGATTATTTCTCCGGGACCCTGAATCGCTTCTATTCAAGAATTGGGCCCGTAACGATACCGACCGTTGCTCTTTGGGGCGAGGGTTCACCTTCACCGCCATTGCCTACTCGCGCGGTCGATCCGGCGGTGTGGCGAATACCAGCGATTACTACTTCGCGATCGATCCGGAAAGCGCCGGGCGGACGCATCTCTATCACGTTTGGGCGCAATTACAAGAAGCGGAACTCGGCGCTCTGAAATCGCCGAAGCATCAATTCTTGCATGATCGCTTGAGCCAGGAAGAAACCGAATCGAAACGAACGGGCGGCACGCGCGTTAGGCCGGCTTTCGAGGGGCGGGCTGGCGTGTCAACCGGAGTGACGTCGCTCGGTTTCGACGATCCGTGGTTCGATGGACAGAATTATGGATGCACGATCATCCCTACTCCCAATCGCGGCACGCTGCTGGGGCCCGCGGGTAGTCGCTCCGATTTGTCCGACGATCCCGTGGCGCAGATCGTTATGCAGGAGCTGACCGATTGCATTTTTGGAAAACAGATTATCTTGCGGGAATACTTGGGAAACGCTGAGGACAAAGAACTGTCAAATCCTCGTCGCATTGAAGCCATGCGGAAGATCCCGCCTGTAAGACTCAGCGGCTATCGCTCTCTCAGCATCGAGTTGGACAAGGATGTTGATCTTCAATCGACCGATTTGGTGCTCCAAATCACGGCCCAGCTCTGGCGTTACCTCGACGAAAATCGCTCGGGATTGCCCGCCGATTTTGGCCAGCGCCATATTTTCCGAGGCGATGACTGGCTGGGCGTCTGGAACGAACGCGGCATTGTCGTGGCGTACCGATCAGTGGACGCAACTGCCCGGACGGAAGAATTGCACAGCCTTTTTGAAAAGATCTGTCATCTGGCGCTGGAGATGCGAATACTCATCGAAGGCGCCCAAAAGCGCGACCAGCGTGCCGACCTCATTTCGCAACTCGCGGCCTCCGAAAAACTCCTGGTGGAACTAGCTCTGCGGCGGCACGAGATCACCAAGCCCGAAAACGCCTTGATCCGCCAGTTTTTTGAGGCGAGTCGGCTTGATCAATCTTTGGCGATGGTGCGTGACATCCACGCCGCCGCCGCCGATCGCATGGAAGCGGAACGCATTCGCGAACTGGCCGAATCCCAGGATCAGACTTCCGCCAAAATGAGCCAGAGCGTCGCAACCCTAGTGTCGCTGCAACAAAAACTGGAATATGTCGAAGTGGGAATCGTCTTAG
>JBKJSI010000561.1:0-8165 GCA_046595915.1 Pirellulaceae bacterium | reverse complement strand
CGACTTCCGTGCCAAAGTAGACATCGCGAGCATCCTGCTAGCATGAGGCCCTCAAAAACACGCAACATGCCACAAGGATTAGGCTTGCGCCAAGAGCAGATTTTCCGGATAGCTTCTGAGAGCAATGTCGTTGATCGAGAATCACGAGATCGCCTCGCCGTCGTGGTTCGTCAATTCCTGGCGAGCGAGCTCACCGCATTCGCTTTCGATGAACAACTTCAAGCATTTGATGACTCGTCGGATAGCGCCGTTCGTTTCGTTGCTGAAGTGGCGTGGGGTTTTTACGACGACCTGCAAGATCATCTGGTCGTGCTAACCAAATCGCAGTGGGATTTCTTTCAGCGCTTGCTTTTGCTGTTAGAGTCGGATCGTGGCATACACAAAGTAGGTTCGCGACGCTGGTCATTTTCTCAGTGGATTGCGCTTGCGGCGCTGCTCGGGTTTGGTGGACTCGTGTTTCAACTCGGCTGGGGTTACCACCTGGTACTGACCACTGTACCCTTTGGGGTGGTCTCCATGGGCATTTCTAGAATGCGAGGCAAGCCTTCGGTCGAGGATTCGCTCGATCAGAGCATCTACCCTTTCTCGAGCTTTTCCGATCTGAGGTCTGCGTCTCGTGCGGCGACCTTCAAGAAATCGCGTTATCCTCTCCACATGCAGACTCGTGCGATTCGTTCACCTTGGATGAACGCCCTGAATCTAGTTCCGGTTTATGGCGCCTGGTTATTCCTGTCACCAATTCCATTGGTTTATCAACTTTGGCCGCGATGGGAAACGCAAGTTCGTGTAATCGCTGGCTAGATCGCAACTTTGATCAATCAGCAAGAAAGAATATGGAACGCCACCAATGAAAATGACCCGCCTCATCCCCATGCTCCCCGTCACAAGCATGCCCGCGAGTGTGGAGTTTTATTGCGGGAAGCTCGGCTTTGAAGTCGAGAACCGCAATGACGATTGGGGCTGGGCGATGTTGCGGTTTGATGAGTGCCGATTGATGGTGGATCAATCGATCAACCCACATCCGGGCGTTTCACGAACGGGCGTGCTCTATCTTTATCCGGACGATGTGGCGGCGTATCACCAGCAGGTTCGGAAGAAGGGATTGGCTGTGCCGGAACTGAGTGTCACTTTTTACGGGCTGACGGAATTTCGGATTGATGATCCGGATGGGAATCGGTTGTGGATTGGGCAGAGTGTGAGCAAGAAGGCGTAATGGACTTGTATTGACCGGAGCGGGCGATGGCAAAAAAGGTGAGTGCGAAAGCGAAAGCGGGGTTGAAGGATGGCGCCAAGTGTAAGGTTGTTGGCGGGACGCATGCGGGGAAATTAGGAGTGGTGAGGGATATTAAGACGAGCGCTACCGGTCATGTCACCATTACTGTTGTGCAGGCTGATGGAGAGAGATTTAAGACGCTCGCAAAAAATGTGGTGATTGCAGGTAAATGAAGCGAATCGAAGGCGACGTCATTTTGGAATAACGCATTTCCGACAGAAAACGCGCTATTTTACCTGGCCCCCTCGCGAGTACTACGCTGCAAGTGATAATCGGGCATGGAATCTACTCAATTGCTTCAGCGCCAAATTGATCTTCTTAAGTCTGGGCAGTCACTCACGGATGGTGACGCCCGTGATGCGGTTTCGACGATGATGACCGGAGAAGCCCCGCGCGAATTGGTTTCCGCTTGGCTTCTTGCCCTTCGTGAAAAAGGCGAAACCGCCGCTGAAGTCGCCGGCGCAGCTCAGGCGATGCGGGAGGCAATGATTAAGCTGCCCGCGAATCGGAAAGGTTTGATCGACACTTGCGGCACCGGCGGCGACGGCAGTGGGGCGTTTAATATCAGCACGGCGGCGGCGATTGTGGCGGCGGCGGCAGGCGCATCGGTCGCCAAGCATGGCAATCGGAGTATTTCGAGCAAAAGCGGCAGCGCGGATGTGCTTTCGATATTGGGAGTGAAGATCGATTGCTCCGTCGAAACGGCTTCGCGATGTTTAGATGAACTGGGGATTTGCTTTTGCTTCGCGCCGAATTTTCATCCGGCGATAAAGCATGTCGGGCCGATTCGTAAAGAGCTGGGTGTGCCGACTGTTTTCAATTTGCTCGGGCCCCTCGCCAATCCCGCAGGCGTGCAGCGGCAAGTGTTGGGCGTTGGCAAAGCGAAGTTTCGCCCGCTGATTGCGGAGGCGATGCGGATTTTGGGCGCCGAGCGCGTCGCCGTGGTCCATGGTGATGATGGGATTGATGAAGTGAGTCTGTCGGCGCCGACGAGCGTGACGCTGGTGGAAGGCGTTCAAGTAACCGAGTTAAAATGGCGACCGGAGGATTTTGGAATTTCGACATCGGATCGGGCGGCGCTCATGGTGGATGGGCCGGAACAAAGCGCCGAGCGAATCTTGAGTGTGCTCGATGGCGAGAGTGGGCCCTGCCGCGATGTGGTGTTGCTCAATGCGGCGGCGGCGCTGTGGGTGGATGGGAAGTCGGCGAATCTCAAGGCCTGTGCGAGTTGGGCGGCGGAGGCGATCGATTCCGGGGCGGCGACGAAATTGCTTTTGCAATGGGCGGGGCTGTCGGCCCGTTAATACTCAGTGATTCGGTTAGCGAAACCTGGGTCGAGATGGTTGCATCCAACTGTCCGGCGGCGAAAAAGCAGCTGCTAGCCCCGCGATTCCCCAAGCTCACCATTTTGTCACGGATCGACCTGAGGGGGCGGATTTGCTCCTAAATCGTTGGCCAAGCGGGGGTTAGATTGCCGTTTCGCGGCGATGGAAAGCTCCCTCTTCATGGTGTCAAAATAATGCGAACCTGTCTGGCCGCCCGACACGTCTATAATGGCCAAACGCCTAGACCGCGCAGGGAGCGACTTTGAATGAGCACGAGACCTACCGTGCGAGCGAATCCACACATGGAAGAAACGCATGACGCGAGCAATTACCGGTTTGCGTCTCCCCCAACTCCCACGCCGACGCCTGCGCCGGCGGAAGCGGACCCAAGGGTGCAGATCATCGAAGGGAGCGAGTGCCAGATTTCTAAAGAGACGCTCTGTCTCTTGCGAAGTCGCCTGCGCGCCGCGGCACTGAGCCTTTTCATCGGTTTCGCCGCCTTCTTGGGCTTAGCCGCGGTTGCCTGGGGACTCGGTGTTCATCCAATCCAGACTGAACCCAATGCACTGATGCCCATTGTGGTGACCTCTCTTCAGCTCTTTTCCGCATTGGTGCTCGCTGCGGCTTGGCAGGGTCTTTGCGGCAAGTGCAAATACTCGACCCGCTATCTGCGGGTTTATGAGGCTGTAATTTTTGGAGTGCCTGGGCTCTTCTTCTTGGCGATGGGATATGAAGAAGGCGCCAAAGCCATTCGCGACCTCAAGTACTTGCCAGTGCTCGTCACGCCGTGGCTGATTTTGATATTTGTCTATTCCACATTCATTCCCAATACCTGGAAACGCGCTGCAGTGGCAACGGGCCTCATGGCGGTTGTTCCGGTCGCGCTCACAGCGTGGCTGGCGATGAGTGCGGGAGACATGTTTCTGCCCCCGTGGACCACCGTGGCATCGACCGTTTTAGTGATGGCGCTTGCCATGTTTGTTGCAACACTTGGCGCCCACACGATCGGAAGTTTGCGAGTCGAGGCGATCAAGGCCAGGGAGCTTGGACAATATCGACTCAAGCGATTGCTGGGCGTCGGCGGCATGGGCGAGGTTTACCTGGCCGAACATTTGCTGATGAAGCGGCCCTGTGCGATCAAGATGATCAAGCCGGAAAAGGCGGGCGATCCAAGAGTACTCGCGCGATTCGAACGCGAAGTGCGAGCGACGGCAAAGCTCTCGCACTGGAACAATATTGATATCTTCGATTACGGCCGCGCCTCGGATGGCACGTTCTACTACGTGATGGAATTCTTGCCCGGAATGAACCTGGGCGATCTCGTTCGTCGACATGGGCCGTTATCACCAGAACGGGTGATTCACCTCATGCGGCAAACCTGCGATGCGCTCGCCGAAGCCCATGGCGCTGGCCTCATTCACCGCGATATCAAGCCCGCCAATATCTTTGCCGCCGAGCGCGGAGGGATGAAGGATGTCGCCAAGCTGCTCGATTTCGGGCTCGTGAAGCCGATTGCGGCGCTCGATCAAGGCTCGCTGACGCAAGAAGGTTCGCTTACCGGTTCGCCGCTTTATATGTCGCCAGAACAGGCCACCGGCGACGCCGATCCCGATGCTCGCAGCGACATTTATTCGCTCGGCTGCGTGATGTACTTTTTGCTGAGCGGCAAGCCTGTCTTTGAAGATGAGCGGCCGATGAAAGTGCTCATCTCGCATGTGAATCAAGAGCCGACGCCCCTAACTCGCCATAAACAGAACATCCCGCGCGATTTAGAAGATATAGTACTTCGCTGCTTGGCGAAGAATCCGTCTGATCGATTTCAAAACGCCTGGGAACTCGCCAAGGCGCTCGATGACTGCTCGCTCAGCGGGGAGTGGGATTCGCAAAAGGCGCATGATTGGTGGATCGCGGCAAAGCGCCAAGAAGTTGAAGTCGAACCGCTGGCCGTTCCTGCCTAACTAAGTGGCGCCAACTTTGTGCGACGATCTTTGTTAACGCCGCTGCTTTACCTGTGGGCGGCGCCTGCAACGGCGATTGGATTGGGATTTGGCGTTGCAGGCATGCTCTCGGGCGGCAAGGTCAGCCTCGTCACTGGAGTGATCGAGTTTCACGGTGGGCTGGTCAAGAAATGTCTTTCGCTCTGCGGCGCGTCGGCGATGACGTTGGGGCATGTGGTTTTAGGGCAGACTCAAGATGATCTCGACTGGACCCGCGAGCACGAACGGGTGCATGTTCGCCAGTATGAACGCTGGGGGCCGCTCTTCTTGCCGCTCTATTTTGGCTGGGCGGGATATCTTTACCTGATCGGTAAGCATTACTATCTAGATATTCCCTTTGAAGTGGAGGCGCGTCGCCTATCGGGGAAGTGAAAGAAGGAGCCCGTCAATGGGTAAATGGGCCATTGGAATTCTGGTAGTGGCGATTGCCGCCTGGGTGGGCACGATCGCCACTTTCTATGTTGGCTACGACCGTTTGCCCGAGCGCGTGCCGATTCACTTCGATATCAATGGTGTGGCGGATGGCTTCACGACTCGCAATCAACTCCTTCCATTCTGGTTGATTGTGCCCGGCTTCTGCACGCTTCTCGTCGGGATTGGGCTGGTGCTGCCCACGGTTGCTCCCTCACTTGTTGGGCGTGAAGGCGTTCGGGGCAAGTATGAGTTTGTCCTGTTTCTCTCCGCAGTGCTGATGTGTTTGGTGCAGACGATGGTGGTAACCTCCTCATTTGGCATTAGGTTTGATTTCGGCCGTGTCGTGTTGGCACTGGTGTTCGCCTTCTTTGGCCTCATTGGCTACGCGATGCGTGGTCTCACACGCAATCCTGTGATGGGGATTCGACTTCCTTGGACGCTGCGAAGCGACGCGATTTGGGACGAGACCCATCGCGCGGCGGCTCGGATGTATATGGGAGTGGGTGGGATTGGCGCTGCCTGCGCCGTAACGGGTCTGCTTTCAAATGGTCCCGGCATCATCGTCGCAATCGTGTCGCTCTTCTTGTTCGCGGCGATTGTGCCCATTATCTATTCCGTCATCGTTGCGCGGCGGATTGAACGCGCCGCCCGTTAGTGTTTTTTCCTCATTGCATCAGGATTCGCAGCGATGAACCTTGCCGATATGCCTCTTCGCAAAATCGATCACATTCGCTTTTTCGTCGGCAATGCACGACAGTCGGCTTTTTTCTATCGCAACGCTTATGGCTTTGATGTCGTCGCCTACGCCGGGCTCGAAACCAAGGTAAAGCACGAAGCCGGCTACGTCGTCAAGCAAGGCGGCATCACCTTTGTCATTATGTCACCGCTTCGCGCTGGTCATCCCGACGTACAAAGACTCGTGCTGCATGGCGATGGAGTTTCCGATATCGCGCTCCAGGTCGATGATGTGCGCGTTGCCTACAACATGGCGGTCGAACGCGGCGCCCACGGCGTCAAAGGGCCGACGAAGCTCGAAGATGAATTTGGCGTTTACGAGTACGCCACGATCCGAGCCTATGGCGACACGACCCACACCTTCGTCAATCGCGACAAGTACAAGGGCGAGTTCGCGCCGGGCTTTCGGCCCATCGATCCGTCGCGTTACAACCCCGCGACTTACCATCCCACCGGCCTACTAGCGATCGATCATGTCGTGGGAAACGTCGAACTTGGCAAGATGGATGAATGGGTCGAGTTCTATCGCAAAGTGCTCGGCTTCGAGCAGCTGATGTCCTTCGATGACAAGGATATTTCAACCGAGTATTCCGCACTGATGTCCAAAGTCGTCCAAGGCGGTCGCGGGCGCATCAAGTTCCCGATCAACGAACCCGCTCCAGGCCGTCGCAAAAGCCAGATCGATGAATACCTCGATTTCTATGGCGGCGCTGGCGTGCAGCACATCGCCCTCGCCACCAACGACATCGTCAAAACCGTCCGAGCTCTCCGCGCCAACGATGTAACATTCCTGAGGGTGCCCAAAACCTATTACGATTTACTGCCGGAGCGGATTGGCCCGATCAAAGAAGACCTCGCAGAACTCGCGGAGCTAGGCATTCTCGTCGACCGCGATGACGAAGGTTACATGCTGCAAATTTTCACCAAGCCGGTGCAAGATCGGCCCACGCTGTTCTTCGAAATCATCCAGCGCGAAGGCTCGAAGAGCTTTGGGAAAGGCAATTTTAAGGCGCTTTTTGAAGCGATTGAACGCGAGCAGGAAACTCGTGGCACGCTGTAACGACAAACGGTTCGAAGGCTCTCATGACGCCTTCTACAACGAGCAGAATCACCGCGGCGTCACCTCTCCTTCGTAAATCAAAATCGGACCCAGCCAAGGCGCCTCAAGCCGCACTTCCACTCGCCAGCTTTTTTCCAGCGGCATGACGCGACAAACGACACTCGGCGAAATCGCCTTAAAGATCGGAATGCCAAAAACCCAAAACCGTTTCGTCTCAAATCGCATGCCGCCTTGTTCGCAGTGCAACTCAATTCCAAAAACCGCTGGCCCAACGCCCTCCATCAGCATCGAGCCATGTTGCCACTGCTTCGTGATCATTAGCTTCCCGCCAATCGTCCGCCGCCATTCCTCGCCGTAGGGCCGCGTATGCACTTCCAGCAGCGTCGTCTCATGCCGCCCCGCGCTCGGCATGCCCGCCAGTTTGCGAAATAGTGTTTTCAAAACGCCCGGCGGATGGATCACGTTGAGCCGGCAGTTTGCGACAGCGACACCGCTTTGCGAATGGAAAGCTTTTAAGACGGGATGCAACTGGGCGTAGCGATCTCCGAGGATTCGCTCATAGAGAGTCGCCATTACGGCTCCCAGGCTTGCAGACAATCACACCAGCGGCGTCTTCGATGCCGCGCCGGCGACTTCACGTACATACCGTGGAACTGCGTAGCCAGGTAACCGCTCTCGCAGGCCTTCGATGAGCTTAAATCCTTCCGCCTCGCTCACTTCAAAATGAGCCGCCCCGGTGACGCGATCGAGTTGGTGGAGGTAATAGGGCGTGACGCGAAGATTGACGAGCGTGCGACAGAGATTTTCGAGCGTTTCTAAGGAGTCATTCACGCCGCGTAGCAACACTGCTTGATTGAGCACCGGGATGCCCGCGTCGACCATCCGACTCAGGGCCTGCGTAACGTCCTGATCGAGTTCCTGAACGTGGTTCATATGCACCACCATCCAGGGAGCCAACCGAGTGCCTCGCAGCGTCCTGAGCAGCCTAGGCGTCACTCGCGAGGGAATCACGACCGGCAGCCGCGTATGAATGCGCAGGCGCTGGATGTGGGGTATTTGCTCAATGGCCCCAACCAGTTCGGCAATTCGTTTATCGCTGAGCGAGAGCGGATCACCACCGGAAAGGATCACTTCGTCGAGGCTCGGGTCCGACGCCAACGCCTCGAGGGTTTCGCGGAGCCGCTCCGGAGTCAGTCCCGTGGCGGCGTAAGGAAAATGCCTTCGAAAGCAGTAACGGCAGTGGATCGCACAGGCGCCTGTCGCAATCACGAGGGCCCGCCGGTCATATTTCTGGATCAGGCTCCCTTTGTCGGCACCCGTGACCGTCCGTTCGGCGAGCGGATCGTCGCTAAAACCTGCTG
>JBKJSI010000467.1:0-10068 GCA_046595915.1 Pirellulaceae bacterium | reverse complement strand
GTGAAATCGATACGATTCTTGCGAAGGCAAATCCGAGTGATCTGGCGACGATCCTCTACACCTCCGGCACTACCGGCGAGCCGAAGGGCGTGATGTTGACGCATGGCAATCTCACTTCGAATGCTACTTGCGCGGTCACGCAGCTTGGTGAACTCGAATCTGACTTGCGGCTCAATTTTTTGCCGCTGAGCCATGTTTTTGCGCGGACTTGTGATCTCTATACCTGGATTGTCGCCGGGTCGAAGCTGGAACTTGCCAAGTCGCGAGAAACGGCGGTGGCGGATTTGCGTGCGTGTGGCGCCACGATTCTGAATACGGTTCCGTTTTTTATGGAGCGGATTTATCGCTATTTGGCCGACAATCAGTTGCTCGATAGCCCGACGGCGGCGCGAGAGATGATGGGCGGCAATTTGCGACTCGTTAACAGCGGCGGGGCGGCTCTGCCGAATTATCTGTATGACTATTTCAACGAGCATGGTGTGCCGGTGTTTCAGGGATATGGGCTTTCGGAGACTTCGCCGATTATCTCGTGCTGCGGACCGGGGCGCGATCGGCGCGGGAGCGCGGGGCGGCCGATTCCTGGGATTGAAGTCAAGATTTCTGAGGAAGGGGAAATCGTGACGCGCGGGCCGCATGTTATGCCTGGGTATTACCGCAACGAAGCGGCGACTCGCGATGTCATTAAGGATGGCTGGTTTCACACCGGCGACTTAGGGCGGATCGATGAGGATGGATTTATCTTTATCACGGGGCGCAAGAAAGAGATCATTGTTCTCAGCAATGGAAAGAATATTTCGCCGGCGCTGATTGAAGGGCTGTTACTTCGCGAAACTTTGATTTCTCAGGTGGTCATTTTTGGCGATGAGCACAATTGTCTTTCGGCGCTGGTCGTGCCCAACTTCGAGCGATTGAAGGTTGAGTTTGGCGATATCGATTCCTGCGAGCTTGTGCAAAATGATCGCTGCAAGGCACGTTTTCGCGATATCCTTTCTGAACGGCTCACGACGCTTTCGCCGCATGAGCAAATCAAAGTGTTCGCATTGCTTGAAAAGTCATTTACCGTCGAGGCGGGAGAGATGACGGCGAAAATGAGTCTGCGTCGAGGAGTGATCGCCAATCACTATCGCGAGGTTCTCGAGTCGCTTTACCGCCAGCGCTCGAAACCCACGGATAACAACTAATTAGGCGATCCGTTTTTCGCTGGAATCTGTTTGACTGGCGAGCGAAGGAGCGATGTCGCTATTTTTATCGCTAAGGGTCGAAACTTCGGGACAAGTTGTCGCAGACTGGCCGGCTTGGTGCGCCATGATGCTGGCCATGAGGGACGCCCATGTTAGTCCCGAGTAGAAGGCGGAGTTTTGTCGCATCGTTTCTCCTTTCGCATCGATTGCCACCTTCTACTGACGCCGACCACGCATGGTTCATTGCGAACTGCGTCTTTATTGTGACAATTCCGATACAACCAAGTCTGCACTACCAAGTCTGCTTTTGGCAGCGGTTTCCGGACGGGCTCTTTAGTGCTTACCCATCTACTTCGCTTCAAAGTTCCAAAGATGTTTTTCGCTGCGGAAAATAATTTGGCCCGCTGCGAGAGCGGGCGTCGCCCAGACCGGTTCAGCCAGATCGAAGGTGGAGATTGCCTTGGGCTCAGTGCTTGCTGCTAGCACGGTGACGATGCCTCGCTCGGCGACGAGGTAGATCTTGCCGTCGCCAGCGACGGGGGAAGCGTAGTAGGGGCCGCCAGCGGCTAGGCGTTCTTTATAGATTTGCTTGCCATCCTTTGCGTTGACGCAGGTCACGACACCGCCATTGCGCACCATGAAAATCTTGGCGTCGATGATGATCGGGGTGGGGCATTCAGGGACGCCGCTGGAGTGTTCCCAAGCGAGCGTCGGTGGGGCGCCATCCGGGCCGGGGCGAAGGGCGAGAAGGCCGTTGGCGTGATTCCAGCTTTCCATCCAAGATTTGATCTTCGGCCATTCCTCGGCGGTGATCTTCTTGTTTTTGTCGACATCGAGCATGCCGAAAAACATGCGTAGCGGATGATCGCCTTGACCATCGGCATCGGGGCGGGAGAGGATGCTCTTGTTCCTTTTGACCTCGATTGCGTCGATGGTTTTGTCGCCATCGGCGTCGCACTCGGCGAGTAGCGTATCGAATGTAGGCAGTCCGATTGCTTCGAGATTGGTTCGCAGGTTGTACGAGGTGGTAAAAACGAGATCGCCGAATTGTTGTGGCGTGGTGACGGGTTCATCGGCCAAGTTGGGGACGGACCAAAGGTCGGCGCCATCCGCTAGAGAAATCGCTCGAAGATGAAATGGCTCATAAACCAAGATGGCTGGCTTTTGGCTCCCTCGCCACAAGACTGGCGTGGACCAACTCGACGCGGGACCGGGACGTTTTCGTTCCCAAAGTACTTTGCCGGTAGCGGGTTCAACTGCTTGTAGCAATGACTCTGTTTCCGAACCGGCGAAGATGATCAGCTTGCCATCGAGAATAGTGGGCGAACTGGCGGAACCGAACATGTTTTTTTGAATCGGGCGAGTTTGTCTCCAAAGTTCGTTGCCTTCTAGGTCATAAGCGAGGATGCCAAATGAACCGAATACAGAGAAAACATGTTTGCTATCGCTAACAGGCGTGGGTGTCGCTGGACCGTGTTGATAGGTTTTTTCAAAACTTGGAGCATCGACATCGCGACGCCAGCGAAGTGCGCCACTTACCCGGTCGTAGCAAAGCGTTGAGAGTTTGCCGGGTTCATAACCCGTGAGAAAAATGGCGTCGCCGATGACGATCGGCGAAGAGTGGCCGGCGGGGATTTCGACTTTCCATTTGAGAGCACCGGCGGCAGCGAGATCGGTTGGAAGCTTGCTTCGATCGTTCGAAACGCCGCCGCCGTCTGGGCCGCGGAAGTTGGACCATCCCGTCGGCGGATCTGGCTCGACAGCCAGTGCAGGGAATGCGATCAGAAATAGAGCCAGTAGTCGCGCGATCATTAGATTTCTCTCGCTTGGGATGCTCACTCCAGCGAGAGAAAATTGTAGCTGATGGCGACGAGGATCGCCTTCGTGAGCGAATTCTCTGTTAACTAATTCCCTTATTCGCCCTTACGGAACTTCTGGAAATACTCTTGGGCGTTTTTGCGTTGGGCTCGTGGGAGTGTTTGGTTCGTGAGTGGATCATCGTCCGTCGATTCGGAGGCTTCGATGAGTGCTTTGGCGGCCTCGCGAGAGACGCCCTTGCTGTTGGGGCCCGATGCGGTGCCGATTTTGATCGACTCGCCTGGCTTGGGTTTGGCTTGAACTTGGGCGGTTTTGGTTTTGAAATCCGTCTCTTCTTCAGGGCGCTCGCCTTCCCCGCGTCCATCGCCTAGGCCATCGCCGGGTTTCCCATCGCGCTTATCGCGACCTTTGCCGCCCTTATTGCCTTCTTCACCTTCGCCTTCACCCTCCCCCTCATCTTCGCTCATCATCGCTTTGGTATCGGCAAGTTCTGACATCATGCCATCGAGCGTTTGCATATCTTCGGATTGCTGTTGCATCTGCTCAAGCTGCTTGCCCATTTCCGCCATTTGTTGCTGGGCTTTTTGCATATCGCCTTGCTGCATCGCTTCGGCGGCTTTTTCCATCTGGTCTGCCATCTGCTTCATCTGCTCGGCGGATTTTTCTTGCTTCTCCATCTTGTCGAGTTTCTTTTGCAATTCGGCAGCGCCTTCGAGGTCGCCGGCGTCGCGCTTTTGCTCGATTTGACGCTTGAGTTCTTCCTTGGCTTGGTCGCGCTCTTGCATCATTTCCTGGATTTGCTTCTTGATTTGCTCCAATTGTTTCGCAGCCTGTTTCATTTGTTCAGGCGACATCTTGCCTTCCTGCATGGACTTTTGCATGTCTTTCATTTCTTGCGCGGCCTTGGCAAAGTCCCCCGCTTTGAGCGATTTGGTGAATTTATCTGCGGGGCCTGCTTCTTCTTTCAGGCTGCTGAGTTGCTTTTTCATTTCCTCAGCGCCGGCATGCTTGCTTTGCTCAGATTTAAGTTGCTTGGAAAGGTCGCTGAGTTTGACGAGCGCCTGTTTCTTATCGACGGTCGGCTTTTTCTCCATTTCGGTGATCGCCTTCTGAATTTCCTTCAAAAGGTTTTCCGCTTCTTCCAGCTTGCCTTTGTCGCCTTCGAGCGCTTTCTTCTTTTCAAGGAGCCGGTTCTTGAGTTTCTCCATCTCTTTCAAGATTTTATCTTTTTCTTGCGAGGCCGAAGTTCCGCTCTTGGCTTTGGCTTCCTTGCGTTCGGCAGCGTCGACGATCAAGAGGGCCAAAATGACGATGATCGCGGTCGGGACGATCGGCAGCATGTTCCACCATCCCAGAACAATGCGGAATTGCTCGGAG
This sequence comes from Pirellulaceae bacterium, assembly GCA_046595915.1. Classification (GTDB taxonomy): domain Bacteria; phylum Planctomycetota; class Planctomycetia; order Pirellulales; family Pirellulaceae; genus JBKJSI01. The sequence goes on along the minus strand of JBKJSI010000467.1, from coordinate 5,692 downwards.
ATGTTCAGCCGGGCGACGCGACGTTCCGCGTCTTGAAGTAATGCTTTGCCGAATGCGCTTTGCGATTCTTGTTCAGTTAGCGAGAGCGAACTGGCGACGCGTTCGCGAAGACCGAAGCGCTTGTCGAGTTCCATTGCGGCGAATTGCGCTTGGCGGCGAACTAGGTACGTCCAAACGGATGCCACAATCAGAGCGACGCCGAGACTTCCGCCCACCCAGGACCAAAGCCAGATTTCTGGCTTTACGGCGATAGGCCAAATCTTGGGGATCGCCACGCCGGCCGCGGCCAGAAGCAGAAACCCAAACAAACACCAGGTGACGATGCTCAAGAATTGTTGAATGACGAGACGCCGACGAGCGCGTTTCACTTGGAGCCGAATTTCGTTCATCTCATCTACTCCTTAACCAGTCATTCTGCGGCTTTTCGTACTGTGCGCGCAGCCCCGGCGGTAACGTATTATATGAATGTTCGGTCGGCGAAGCGATCGCTTAAAAATCGCCTTTTGATCTCCACAGTGAAGAACACCCCCGGACTGCGGTTTTTCCATTGGCTCCTGAACTAGGGACCCCCACTAGAAGGGGATGTCATGAAAACCGAGAAAAACGATGCCAGCGAGCGAGATGTCGTTATTTTTGACGGCCATTGCCGGATTTGTACCGCCGGAATCAAGAAGATTCAGTGGCTCGATTGGCTATCCAAGTGTCGCTACGTCTCGCTTCATGACGCGGAAATTAGCGAGAAATACCCTGATTTGACCTACGACATGCTGATGGACGAAATGTATGTCGTCAATGAAAAGGGCCTGCGCTTGGGTGGGGCGGCTGCTTTTCGGTATCTCAGTTGGCGGATTCCGCTGATGTGGCCGATCGCGCCGATTCTGAGCATTCCGGGCACGATGGGGCTTTGGTCTTCGCTTTACAAACTGGTTGCTAAGAATCGCTATCGCTTTGGCCGGATTCAAGATTGTGATGGCGGAACTTGCCATCTGCACTTTGGCGGAAAGGCCGCCGTGGTTCCGCCAGCCAAAGCGGCTCAAGCGAAGAACTGAACGGCGTTCTGGAAAACAGCGAAGCCATCGCCATGTTCGGGCTGCTTGGCTCGTCGGGTCCATTGGGGATGGTTGGTGGCTAGTAAATGACGATCGGGATGAGGCATGAGGCCGAAGACACGGCCAGATTCGTCGCAGACGCCGGCGGCGTCGCTTTGTGAACCGTTGGGGTTGGCGGGATAGCCGGCGGCGTTTTCGGCGGCGCCGGTGTATCGCAGCACGAGTTGGCCGTTGGCTTCGAGATTGGATAGCGTCGCTGAATCTTTGGCGACGAATCGGCCTTCGCCGTGGCCGACAGGCAATTCCATCGAATCGATGCCGCGGAGGAAGACGCATTTGTCGCTGGTCTTTTTGAGTTTGACCCAGCGGTCTTCGTACTTGGCGGACGCGTTATTGGTGAGCGTCGCGGCGGGCAGGCCTTCCAAGGTATCAGACACGATGAGGCCGGTGCGAATTAAAATTTGAAAGCCGTTGCAGATGCCGAGAATGAGTTTTCCTGAGTCTCGAAATGCAAGGAGCGCGTCGCGCAGGGGGCGGCGGATTTGATGAGCGAGCACTGTTCCGGCGCCGAGGTCGTCGCCGTAACTGAAGCCGCCGGGGAAGCAGAGGATTTGGTAATTCTCCATTTGCTTTGGGGCTTCCAGGATCGCGCGAACGTGGATGCGGTCGGCGGATGCGCCTGCCTTTTCGAAACCGAAGGCGGTTTCCTCATCGCAGTTGGTGCCGGGGGAGCGGAGGACTAGGACGTTGGGTTTTGGCATGGTTTTCCTTACCAATTGAGCGGCGCCTTCCACGCATTTTTGAGAGTTTCAAGTGAACTGCGGACGATTTCGTTGCCGCTGTGTCCACTGATTCGAAGTGTCGCGTCCGCAGTGACTACGCCAAGCTTAGTTAATGGCACGCCCGCGAGTGCGGACTCAAAGGCGGTTGTGTTCTCAGGGGCCACTTCGCAGAGGAACCGAGTATTTGACTCCGAGAAGAGAGCGATCACGTCGATCGAATCGCCGATAACTGGTGCATCAATGTAAGTCGAATCTGCTAACTTCAGATCAAGTCCAAGGCCGCCTGCAAATGCCATTTCTGCGGCGGCGACGGCGAGGCCGCCTTCGCTAAGGTCGTGGCACGAGCGGATGAGGCGCGACGAGATTGCTCGGTGGATTGCAGTGAAAGTTGCTTTGGCGAGCTGCAGGTCGACCTTGGGTACTGCGCCGCCGTTGAGTCCTTCGACCGCGGCGAAGTGGGAACCGCCGAATTCGTTTTTGGTGCGGCCGACAAGATAAATCACATTTCCGGCTTCTTTGAGGTCCATCGTTACGCAACGAGTGACGTCGCTGACTTGGCCCATGGCGCTGATGAGAAGCGTTGCTGGGATGCTGATTGTTTTGCGGACGGAATTGGCATCGACGTAGCTGTATTCGTTGTTGAGGCTGTCCTTTCCGCTGATGAACGGCGTCTGTAACGCGACCGCCGAGTCGTAACAGGCGAGCGCCGCGCGGACGAGGCTGCCGAGCGTTTCGGGGCGGTCGGTGTAGCCCCAACAGAAGTTATCAAGGATGGCGATTTGCGAGGGATCGGCGCCGACGGCGACGCAGTTTCGCATTGCCTCATCGATGGCGCTCGCGGCCATGTCATAGGGATCGAAATCGCCGTAGCGCGGGTTCATTCCGTTGGAAATGACGAGGCCGCGAGTCGAGGAGAGTACGGGACGAATCACGGCGGCGTCGCTGGGGCCATCGCACTTCACGCCGACGAGCGGCTTGATGACGCTGGCGCCTTGGACTTCGTGATCATACTGGCGAATCACCCACTCTTTGCTCGCTACGCTTGGAGCGGCGAGAATTTTGAGCAGCGTCTCGGTTGCCTTGGATTCGAGTGACTTGGGTAACGGCAGTGGTGAGGTTGGGTTCGGCGTGAAAGTCGCTTCGCGAACGACTGGCGGGCGGCCACCATGAAGGAACTCCATCGAGAGTTCGCCGACAACCTTGTCCTCAAATTTCAGCGTGAGCATTGCAGTCGGAGCGAATTTGCCGAGGATCGTTGCCTCGACTCCTTCCGATTCGCAGAGTGCGTGGAATGCCTCCCATTTTTCTGGAGGCACCGCGAGCACCATACGCTCTTGGGCTTCGGAGATCCAAATTTCGGTGTAGGAAAGTCCAGCGTATTTCAGTGGGGCTTTGTCGAGCCAAACTTCGGCGCCGATCTCTTCTCCCATTTCGCCAACGGCGCTAGAAAAGCCGCCCGCGCCGCAATCGGTAACGGCATTGAAGAGGTTGCGGTCGCGAGCTTGGAGAACGACGTCCATAACCATTTTCTCGGTGATGGCATTGCCGATTTGCACGGCGCCACCGGAGACCACTTCGCTTTCGCTGGTCAGCTCAACGGAGCTAAAGGTGGCGCCATGAATGCCATCGCGACCGGTGCGACCGCCGACGGCGACGATGTAATCGTTGGGCATCGTTTTTTTGAACGACTTGTCGCGCGGCAACAGGCCAACGTTTCCGCAGAAGACGAGTGGATTGCCAACGTAGCGCTCATGAAAATGAATTGAGCCATTGACCGTCGGGATACCCATGCGGTTGCCGTAGTCGCGAACGCCGGCGACGACGCCCTTCATGATGCGTCGCGGATGGAGTACGCCCGGAGGAAGATCACTCGTTGGCGTATCTGGCGGCGCGAAGCAAAAGACATCGGTATTGCAAATCGGCTTGGCGCCGAGCCCCGTACCAAGCGTATCGCGAATCACGCCGCCGATGCCCGTGTTGGCGCCGCCATAAGGCTCGATTGCGGAGGGGCGATTGTGTGTTTCGACTTTGAAGCAGACGTTGAACTCATCATCAAAGCGGACGATGCCAGCGTTGTCTTTGAAAACACTAACGCACCAATCGCGGTCTCGCAGAGTTCGCCGGATTTCATCGGTGGCGGCGAAGATCGTTTCCTTGAGCATCTTATTGAACTGACGCGAGCCCTTTTCATCGCGGTAAGAGATTTTGCCACCAAGCGTTTTGTGGCTGCAATGTTCGCTCCAAGTTTGGGCGATCGATTCGAGTTCAATATCGGTTGGCTCGCGACCCAGCCCACGAAAATGGGCCGCGATCGTTTGCATTTCGATGAGCGTGAGGCTGAGCGTGCCTTCCTTGCTGACGCGCAAGAGCTCATCGTCCGAAGCCTTCGTAATCGAAATTGATTTTGTTTCAAACTTCCAAGGGCCGCCGATATCGATGTGCGTGAGATGCAGCGGGCCGACGATGATTTGGTCGACCGATTCGTTTGCAAGCAACTTCGTGGTCAGTGTTTTGAGAGAATCACCCGCGACACCTTTGATCCAGTATTTTCGAAGCGTGCGAAATGCTTCGGCAGGTTTTCCCATCGTGGCGATTGCGGTCATGGCGCTGTCGGCGACAGGGTCCATGACGCCGGATTTGGCCAGCACGTTGACGACGGTCCATCCCTCGCCTGGCGATGTAGTCAGTTCGGGCGCGCCAACGCGATCGAATCGTGCATTCTCGATCACGGAATCGGCAAGTAGTTCGCGAGTAAACTCCGCGATTTGGGTTTTGTCGAACGGACCTTGAATGAGATAACCGCGCACGAACCGCACGTCGATTCCCTTTGCAAGGCCGAGGTCCGCTGCTTCCGCGCGCACGCTTTGTCCTACTAAATCTGGCTGCCCCTCGATTGGCTCGACGTTAATCTCCCAGAGCGTCACGGTGTTCCTTTCCTTTGATCAGCAGTTGGTGGAGTGCTGACGCATTGTTGGATTCGATGGCGGTTCGTAGTGCGCCGATGTTCTGTTCGGCGTTTGCTAGTGCTTTCAAAAGCATGTCGCGATTCGCGAGAAAAATCTGAGTCCAGTTGCCTGGCTCGCCTGCGGCAATGCGAGTTTGATCTCGCCAGCCGCCGCCGGTGAATTCAAGCCATTCTTTGGGCGTTGTCATTGCCATGGCTGAAGCGAGAAGGTGCGGCAAATGGCTGGTTGTCGCCAAGATTTCGTCGTGCAACGCGGGATCGACTTCGAGCGTCACGGAGCCGAGCGAACGCCAAAACTGCGTTGCTCTTTGCACCGCTTCATGCCCGGCAGACGCGGTTGGCGTAATTACCGTGAGCCGATTTTCGTACAAGTCGGCTTTAGCAGCCTCTACACCGCTCCGCTGGCTGCCCGCAATCGGGTGGCAACCGACAAACTGGATTCCTGCCGGTAGCCCCGATTCGAGAGCATTGGATAAGTGAGCTTTTGTACTTCCCGCGTCGACGATGAGCGTTCCGGGCTTCGCTTTGGCTGCGGCCATTCGGACGTCGCTTTCGATTTGCCCCACCGGAGTGCAGACAACAATGAGTTCGCAATCCGCGACGCCTGCAAAATCGAGCGAATATTCATCGATGGCGCCCAATTGAACCGCTTTAGCAAGCTTTTCTGGCGAGCGGCCGATGCCAATTACTCTGGTCGCCAGTTTCCGCGAACGCGCAGCCAGTCCGACCGATCCTCCAATGAGCCCTATTCCGACGATCGCGATCCCTTTGAGCACCTCGCGACACCCCTCCTATGATTCGACTGACTGCGTGCGGCAAATTCTACGCGCCGGCGGTGTCTTGCCCTAGGAGGGCGCAGACCGAATCGTTGAATTGTCGCTAAAGCCGTTCTAAGC
>JBKJSI010000504.1:0-6104 GCA_046595915.1 Pirellulaceae bacterium | reverse complement strand
AAGTCTTGTTGCGGCTCTGCAGATCCTCGAGGAAGTAGCTGCCGTTTTCATTCGTAATTCGCGCATGCTTGCGGCTGACCGATTCAACCGCAATCAGAATCTGGCAGTCAGGCGCACGGCCCATGTCAAAATGGGGGCCATTCAGGTCATATTTTCGACCCGGCTCGATACCACTAACAATATTAAGAGAAGCCATTGGCAAAGATGAGGTGCTAAAAACAGGGCGGGATGCGAACCTGCGCCCCCAAGCAGGCATCCTTCATATTGGGGGGCGACGGAAAATATCATAACAGAAGCCGAATTCGATTTCCCAGCCGAAATCGGTCCCTCTTGACCACTCGCGGCCAACCTCGTAATCTGCGTAAGTACATGCCTGCTGCCAACTTGGGTCCGAACGGCTCCGCCCGACCGGAAACTGGATAGCAAGCTGGATTATTCCGGGATGGTGTAACGGTAGCACAACTGACTCTGAATCAGTTTGTTGGGGTTCAAATCCCTGTCCCGGAGCTAAATGATGCAGGCGACGCAATTTGCTTCGCAGGAATATTTCTTTGATTTTGTCCGCGCAACTATTCCAGGTCGTCGATCAATTCGATGCCCAAGGCATTGAGTACGCAATTTGTGGTGGAATTGCTGTTGGCGTTTATGGTTTTCCGCGCCTTACTATCGACATCGATTTGCTTATCAACGAGTCAGAACTGCCCAGGGCCAAGGGCGCGGCCGCCGCAGTTGGGTTCGATCTCGAGACCGGTTGGCTGCCACTTTCTCAAAAGACTGATTGTCGTATCTTTCGCTTGATTAAGATTGAGGGAGAAAAATTCCTGCCGCTTGACCTCATGATCGTCGAAAGTACGCCAGGCGATTTTTGGTCAGATCGAAAGGAAGTGCTAGTTGAAGGCCGGCGGCTGAAGGTCATTTCTCTCAGCAGCTTGATTCAGATGAAGCGCGAATCCAGCCGAAGTAAAGATCGAATTGACGTCGAAGTTCTGGAAGAAATCGCAAGAAAAAAATCATGACGGAACTAAATGGCAATCGTGCTGACTTCAAAGAAAAGCTCCGCCTAGAGCAGGGTAACTTAATCGCAAACGAGTCCATCTCGCTCGCTCATCGACTCGACCAACTCGACCAGATGTTCGAATTATGGGAAATGTTTCGCAAATCCCGCATCGCCGCCGGTACCCCCGGCCCCTATGACCTGCCGCCAAAAAACATGCGGCCCATTTCAAAATAGCGGCTACCCGCATTCGTCGCCATCCTTCGCCCAACTATGATGAATCGCTAGTTACGCAAAACTCTCGGGGCGATCGATGCGTTATCTCATTACCGGCGGCGCCGGCTTTATAGGCTCTCATCTGGCCGAATTTCTCCTTGCGGCCGGCCACGAAGTCGTCGTCTGGGACAATCTCTCCACCGGTCAAACCGCCAATCTCAAAGCCTGCGAAGCCAACCCGAATTTCTCCCGCATTCTGAGCGATATGACGGCGGACGCCCACTTCGACTCCGTCGTGGGTAACTGCGACGCAATCTTTCATCTCGCCGCCGCCGTCGGCGTGCAGCTCATCGTCAATGACCCGGTGCGCACGATCGAAACCAATATCAACGGCACCCAAGTCGCCCTCCACGCCGCCGCCAAATACAAAAAACCGATCCTCATCACCTCCACCAGCGAAGTCTACGGCAAGAGCACGAAAATCCCTTTCTCCGAAGAAGATGACACCACCTACGGCCCCACCACGCGCCGCCGTTGGAGCTATGCCATCTCCAAAGCCGTCGATGAATTTCTACTGCTCGCCTATCACGAATCTCACGCCCTCCCCGGCGTCATCGTCCGCCTCTTCAACACCGTTGGCCCCCGCCAATCGCCCCATTATGGCATGGTGCTGCCCCGCTTTGTCGAGCAAGCCCATCGCGGCGAAGAGCTCACCGTCTTCGGCGATGGAACCCAAAGTCGCTGCTTTTGCCACGTCGCCGAGATCGTGCCTGCGCTCGTGAAGCTTCTGCACTGCGAGGGCGCACAAGGTCAAGTCATCAACCTCGGCGCCAGCGAGGAAGTATCGATGACCCAGCTTGCCGAGCGCGTCATCGCACGCGTCAACCCGCGTCTGACAATCAAATACGTCCCTTACTCCGTCGCCTACCGCCCCGGCTTCGAAGATATGCCCCGCCGCGTCCCTGACATCACCAAAGCCGCCCGACTCATCGGCTTCAAACCGCAACTGACCCTCGATCAAATCATCGACAGCGTCGCGGAGAGCATGCCAACTTAAGGCCAAAGATCGCGCCGAAGGAGGCAACCCATCAATAACTCAAAACTCACACTCCGCGGCCTGTTGCTCCTAATCGCCCTGTCGCTCTCTTCTTCGGCGCCTGGCGCGTCACAATCCGCAAGCGCCCCGTGACCATCGCAGAGACCAACCAAATCCAAGTCGGCATGTGGAAATCGCAGGTCAGCTGGCGACTCGGGGGTCCATCCTCGGTCTTCAAAAACACCGCAGAAGAATACTGGGGCTTTGACTACGCGGACAACCAGTTTTTGCAAAATAAACAGATGCCGCCCAACACGCGCTTCTACGTGAAGTTCGATCGCGGCACCGTGATCAAAGTAGAGCAATCCACCAAAATCGGCGGCCCGCTGATCATCGAAGAGTTGTCGGCGCCCGTGCGGTAGAAGATTTCTTTGAATCAAGCTCAAAGGTATTCATCTAAAGCTGCACTAGATGGCATGGAGCCAAGCCTAAGGGCTGAAGGCCCGAAACATCGTAGCCTGGGAGAAGCGGTACTCCGCGTAGGCCCAGGACCAAATCGCCAACCACCCGATCCAAAAGGGCTGAAGGCCCGCCTCATTACCTCACCATTTGTGCCTGCATCTACGGAAACGTCCGCATCGCTAGCTCCAATGATGCACCACAAAATGCGATCGACTTGATTTGGCGTTTTCACAATCCGCAAGCTATGCGCGTCCGCTTTTTCGAGATTGGGCGCCCACTGTAATAGTCCATAGCGCGTCCAAGAATCGGATCGCGATCTTCTTCGCGGAATCCAGCGCGCTGCGGACCATTTTCGTCCTCTCTCACCAAGGAATGCCCCATGCCCGACCGTCGCCTTGTAATTACGATGAACATGCACGGTGTCGATCATGAAACGTTTGGAGCCAATGAGGAGACCCGGCGTACCGAAGTCAGAGAAACCATTCTCTCGAATCCCAATCAGCCATTGAACGTATTGGAATTCATCCATGGCTGGGGAGGCGAGTGCCGACTCGAACTGCGACTGACAGGCATGTTGCTGACGAACAACACGATCTTAGTGCAGGGAAAAGCCTTGCTCTTCGAGGGAACGTCAGAAGGGACAAGTGATCTAGATGGCCAGCGCGACATCAGTTTTGTCGTGCCCAAAGGCGGCGTCGTCGCATCACACAGTTTCAGAGTGAACAATGACGACGAAGGCGACGACTTCGCAGACGTTCAACTCGTCGCGACCAACTCACCAGTGGAATAGGCCGAAAGCGACAACCATCGATGGCGAGCAACTTCGTGCCTGAGGTCGGAGTGTCGCACACAGGCCGAAATTTCAGTGACGGTCAATCGATACTCCGCCCCCAGTCCAACCGGTTAGCCGCGACGCAACCGCGGAGCGCGTCCTCAGAGCTGAAAGCCCGAATTCAGTCAGCCTGGGTCGAAGCGGTATTCCGCGCAGGCCCAGACCAAAGCCACAGCCACCCAATCCAAAAGGGCTAAAGGGCCGCCTCATCACAAAACACATCTTTATACAGGCATGGGCAACGGCATTTATCCACGAGTGCATCGAGTACCCTCACGCAACTAGTGGAACAAAGTCAAAAAAACTGGCCCTCTCACGAATAGGTACTTGCAGGGAAAAAGGGCCAAAGTTAAGGGCAAATTGAGGCTTTACCGAACTAGCGATGTCGCAACTCTTCACCAGCGCCACTCTGCTTAAACAAGTTAGACCTGCTGTTTAAAACACACGTTTACTCTACTTCTTCCAGTACAGATGTTTAATTAACAATAACATTAAAAACCAAAGCGAAAGCTCAACCGCATACTTGACAGCCAGTTGCGCCCGCCTTCTAACTCTCCGAATTACTACGACGCAAGTGCAAATGGCGCTGGCTGGATGGTATTGGAGTGAACGAATGAATAATCATCAGAAACGCAACAAGGTTTTGGCATTCGAACAACTTGAGGGTCGGCAGTTACTTGCTGCTGTGAGCGGGTCAACCGCCACGGCAATTGTCAAAGCGGCGGCGAAAGCGCATGAGGCGGCGCCGCAGTACATTACGCCTCAACAGCGGCTATTGAACTCGATCCGTAGCGATGTCGACCGCGATCTCACGACAACAATGAAGGCCACGGACAAGGCCCACCGAGACAACGACAAGGATATCGCTGCTGCCGCCAAGGCGAACAATAAGATTGCGCTGAAAAGCGAGTTTCAGGACCAAAAGGATCTGGAACGAGCGAGACGAAGTTCCATAAGTGAGCATGAGACTAACGAGCAATTCCTTGACCGAATTCAACGTCGATTGAATGAAGGGCGCGGGGAATATCACCGCGAGATCGAGGAGAACAAAGTGAAGGCCCTAAGAGGCCAGCAGACGTTTGAGCAGTTCGAGCGCAATCAAGTGAGAATCATCAACGAGCAGTTAATTGACCTCAATGGTATTGCCAAAGACGCCAGGGAAGTGCAAGCAGAAGATCAAAACGATCAGATCGTATCTCGTAATCAGATTGAATCTATTCGGAATCGCCGCGGCGGAGGCACGCAGGGAGTAAGCATCGGAGTATTCTCTGGAAATCCAATAGCGGTTACTTTGCCAGGCGGCACCGAAGGCGAAACTACCGCAAACTTGACCATCGAATTGTTTCGGGACGGCAACAAACTAACGAGCAAGCTAAAAAGTGGCACGTGGAGTATTTACAACGTCACCACTAAGCAAAACGACCCTGCAACCGCACTTAGTGTTGATCTCTCCAACGCAACGATCGACGCAAATGGGAAAGTTACAGGCACGATTACTTTTGGCATCAAGTTTGTAAACAACCAGAGTGGTCAGACTTCATTCACCTTGCGAAACGCCAAACTTACCGCAGATGGGTTTAGTACCGATTTACCCGCCGCTGGTAACAATAGTCAACTTGATGGAGTTCTGAAACTCAAAAGGAACTAGTTTCGAAGATTAGCGTGCGATTGAGTGGACGCCCCGCGTTGACTGGGGTCGGAGTGTCGAACACAGGCTAACATTACAATGGTGCCCACTCGACGCTCCGCCCCTAGTAGCGCTGCTCCAGCACTCACTCCCCAGGCGAACCATCCGACTTACTCATCGTACCCCAACCATCCGGATACCCACCAAACTTCTGCGCCATGTCCGCCAATCGATCTTCCGTCTGCGTTATCTCGACAGGGTGGCTGGGGTCGGCTTGTCGCTAACCATTTTGGCCATCTCATTTTGCTCGCCCGACATGCTGCCCCCAATCGCGCTGCCTAAGCACTCATTCCCCAGGCGAACCATCCGACTTACTCATCGTGCCCCAACCATCCGGATACCCACCAAACTTTTGCGCCATGTCCGCCAATCGATCTTCCGTCTGCGTTATCTCGGCATAAGTCGGAATCAGCCGAACCTTGCATGAAACCTCCCAACCTCGATTGCTGACCGGATCAGGCTGTTTGAGCTTCGCTTTGAACACCGTTTCGGCGACGGCTACCAAGAATTCCCGAGCGGAGCTTTCATCGGGAAAGCAATGCTCAAAGTCAACGACGCGCGGAGAAATCAATTCAGCGCCCCTCATCACCATTCGCCAGAGCGCGTCACCATTATCATCATCGGGATACTCCCCAAAGTTGCGTTCCTTATCCATGCTTAGACCTCGCTGCATCGGCCTCGACGGGCGTTTTGAGAACCTTCTATCTTGTTATACCCGTCTGCACCTCTCTCCGTGCCTCCGGTGCGTCAGTTCGTCCCTTTGTTCTCTTCAGTTGAAAGGTACTGAACATGTAAATCTGAGTTTTGACATGTAGCTAAGCGGCGGCGGCCGGAGTGATCTTGTCGTCGAAGCCCGCCGATGCGAAGGCGACAGCCG
>JBKJSI010000101.1:0-7469 GCA_046595915.1 Pirellulaceae bacterium | reverse complement strand
GGTTAACTTAGCGACCTCCTCAACGGCTTCGACAGCCAACCCTGCCTGAAGTTGCGAATAGACACGTCGAGCGCGATCGTCCAATTCCTCGCCCGGTGTGCTTAGTTCAATGGCCTGATCCCAGTCTGTGACGGCCTCGGAATAGTTTGTGAGCTCATCGTGGGCCATAGCCCGTCCTCTGTGAGTGTTTCTTAAAAACCGCGTGACCTCAACCCTACGCGGGTCTTTGCGATGGATTGGAGCGAGAATTGCAATCGCCTTATCAAACCAAGCCAGGCTTTCTTTGCCGCGCATTCCTGTAAGAAGAAAGTTCGCGTAGCTGGTATAGCCCGCGCCCATTCCAATTTGATAGCTTCCGTTGGGAAATTCGCTCACTAGCTTCTCATAAATGGCTAGTGCTTGACGAAATTGCTCTTCCGCCTCATTTCGCTTCCCCAATTTGGTTAATAGATTCGCTAAATTGTTGTGGCTCTGGCCCTGCTCATCCCAATAATCGGGAAAGGCGGGATAGTCGGTGACTAGTTTTCGTCTGATCGCGAGCGCTTCGCGATACTCCTGCTCTGCCTCCACTTTTTTTCCCATTCCGGCAATCAGAACCGCCAAGCTGTGGTGGCTGTGACCGAGATCTTGCATATAACGTGGAGCCGAAGGAAAGTCCGTCGCAAGTTTCTTTAGAATAACCAGCGCATGACGGAAATGTCTCTCTGCCTCAACACGGTTTCCCGAGCCTTGCATCAGTCCCATGCCATAGTGGGTTCGGGCAAGTTCCCACTGGTAAATCGGCTTGGCCGGAAATTCGCCGGCCAGTTTCTCACGGATGGCAAGCGCTTTGCCGTATAGGTCTTCCGCTTCCTTTCGCCGCCTCAACATGTTTAGCAGAGCTGCCAAACTGTTGTAGCCCAGAGACAGATCTTGAAGATAGACGGTGTCCTTGGGGAAGTCGCTGACCAGCTTTTCCAAGAGGGTGATCGCTTTGCGACAATGCTCCTCCGCTTCGCCGCCTTGGTACCATGCCGATTTCCCTAGGCTGAGGTAAGTGCGTGCAACATCTCGTCGAAAGCCTGCCTTATTGGGGAAGTCGGTTGCGAGCTTCTCTTGTATTTTCAAGGCTTTGTGAAGTTGCAGAGTTGCCTCCGGTGTGTTGCCGATACCGGAATAGAGAGTCCCCATATTAGCGTAGATGTTAGCCAGCCGGGCCTTATATTCGGGCACGCCTGGAAAGTCGACAGCTAGTGCTCCATAGCGGTCTTGTGCCATTTGGAAAGCTTCAATGCCCCGTTCTTTGCGCCCCAGGCAGTCCTCAATCATTCCCACACGAAATGCCGCCTCCGCGATGCGGGCGCGGGTTTGTTCAGTATCCGGCTTTTCCCCGGCGAACTCTTTGTAGTAAGTCAGCACCTCCGTCAGGAATTTTTTTTGATCCGCACTCAGTTCCTGCTGCGTTATAAGTGCGTCGCCGGTTGCCGATGAGGTCATCGCATCCAGAGCCTCTCGTGTTCGATCGCGAGCCTTTTCCGCTCTCGCTCGCTGCTCTGCTTCTTTTTTGGCAGCGGTTTCCGCGTTGATCCGGTGCTCCTCAGCAAGTCGCTCGTTCTTTTCCGCCAATGACCTTTGCTTTGCTTCCGCAACTAGCGCTTGTCGCGCATCTCCTTCGGCTTTCGTTGCTCTCACGGCAAGCCAGACGCTAGTGACTGTCGCCAAAAGCAGGACGCTAGCGAATGCTGCGACCGTGTTGATCGCCGTACGGTGCTTCCGCAGCAACTTTCGTAGACGATAGCTCGAACTCGGAGGGCTTGCCTCGACCGCTTCATCATTCAAGAACCGCTCGACGTCCCGAGCCAAGCCGTTGGCTGTTTCGTAGCGTCGGCTCCGCTCCTTATCGAGCGATTTCATGACGATCCAATCGAGATCGCCGGTTAGCGATTTACTGAGTTGCTTCGGATCGATACTTCGCTGCGCCGCGATGCTCGGCAAGCTTGCGCTGCCGCTGAGGCGTGTACTCGGCTTTGGTGGTTCTACTTCTTTGATGAGGCGCAAGATCTCGTTGTAAGCGGCCTCCCTTAGTTGCTTCTGTTCGAGGGGCGTCGTGCCGGTGAGTAACTCATAAAGGATCACGCCGAGTGAATAGATGTCGGTTCTCGTATCGACATCGAGATTGTTGTGCTCGGCCTGTTCGGGGCTCATGTAGAGCGGCGTGCCGACCATCATGCCGAATGCAGTATGAATGGTGTTGTCGGTGAGTGATTGATGCATTGCTTTCGCTAAGCCGAAATCGATGACCTTGGGCACGGGTTTGCCGTCGTAGAGGCAGATCAAGATGTTCGACGGTTTGAGGTCGCGATGGATGATTCCTTTCTGATGGGCGTGCTGAACGGCTTGGCAGACGGGGATGAAGAGATGGAGGCGTTCCTTCAGGGAGAGGCGAGCTTCGTTGCAATATTCGGTGAGCGGCACGCCTTTGACGAATTCCATGACGAAGAAGGGGCGGCCCTGTTCGGTCATTCCGCCGTCGAAGACTTTGGCGATGTTGGGGTGGTCCATCAGGGCCAGCGCTTGACGTTCAGCTTCGAATCTGGCGAGGACTTGGGCGCTGTCCATTCCGGCTTTGACTAACTTGACTGCGACTTTGCGTTTGACGGGTTCTTTTTGTTCGGCCATCCAGACGGCGCCCATCCCGCCGACGCCGATTTGTTCGAGGAGCTTGTAGCGCCCGGCGATGATTTCGCCAGGGTGTTGGACTTGGGAGGTGTGGACTTGCGTGTGGTTTCCGGCAGCGGGGCCGACTTCTAGGAAGTTTCCCAATTTCCGCTGGGCTTGGAGCAGGCCGAGTAGGTGTTCTCGCATGGCCGAATCGTTCCCGCATGCATGGCGAACGTAATCGGCTTGGGCATCTGCGTCGGGCAGCGAAAGGGCGGCGTCGAAAATCTCTCGTTCTTGCATTGGATTGCTCATTGGCCAGTGGTCCCTCTAATCAATCAAGCGCAATTTGAACTGGGTGACCGCCAAGAAATGTTTTTAATTTGTCTCGACGGCCCCAATCCTCAATCGAGATGGCTGCCTAGTTCCTTGCGTAGAAAGGACTTAGCGTATACCCATAAACGCTCGATCGAGCGTTCGCTCTGGTCGAGCAACTTGGCCAATTCCGAGGTCGTGAGTCCGACAAAGTACTTCAATTTCACGAGTTCCGCCGCCTCCGCATCGTGGGCGTTCAAGCGATCTAGGGCCTCAGACAACTCCATCACGTCGATTGGGTCGCCGCTTTCCACTTCGGGCAAATCGACCATTTCCTGGCGACGGAGTTTGCCGCCACGTTTGATGCTGTGCTTTCGCCGCGCCTGTTCGATCAGAATTCGTCGCATTGCCTCGGCAGCCGCCGCAAAGAAGTGCCTTCGATTGGCGAAGGAGGCCGCTGTGTCGCTGCCCAGGAGTCGCATGTAGGCTTCGTGCACCAATGCGGTCGCCTGAAGAGTTTGTCCTGGTTCTTCCTTGATCATCTGTGCGGCTGCCATTTGGCGTAATTCGCTATAGACTAGCGGCAATAATTCGTCTGCTGCGACAACCTCGCCTAATTCGATTTGCGACAAGATGTGGGTGATGTCGGACATGGGTGAGAGCTTGATGGCCATTTGGCGGTGGGAGATTTCATTTGACAGGGGCATTTGTCGCTTGTTCAAGTGAACTCAATAACGTTTTGAAATCCTCGCGCTCTCGAATGGAATCAAAGTCAGACTCTTTGAGTTCATCCAGTTGCGCCCAGCCCGCATGGATGGCGTCGGCGAGGGCGGCGACGGCTTGGTCAGCGAAGGCCTTTGCTTCGTCGCCTGTCAGCCCCGACTTCGAGTCCGCGTTCAGTCCGGCAAGCAGAGCAAGCGCTCGCGATCGCTCGACACGCATATCGATTGACGGGGTTGGGGCCTTAGCCCAGAGTTCGAGGGCTTGCCGGAGGTCAGCGACCGCCTCGGCAGGCTGCCCCGCGCGGATTCTAGCCCAACCGCGATAAGAGTGACTATGGCCGAGGTCGTTGGTGGATAGGATGTTTTTGGGATCGGCATCGGCCAGTTTCTGACGTATGGTTAGCCCGCTGTCGAGCGCGGTGAACGCCTCGCCGAATCGCTTCTCGCGAGCGAGCAGAAGGCCAAGATTGTTTTTGGTTCGAGCCAACCCTCTCTGAAACTCAGTGGCCTTAGGATTGGTGTCGGCCAGCTTCTGATGGATCGCCAGCGCCTTCTCGTACGACTTCAACGCCTCCGCCGACATCCCCGTCTTCGACATCAGGTTGCCGGACAGGGTAAGCGTTTGAGCTAACTGTGTCTGAAACTCAGTGACGGTCGGATTGGCCTCGGCCAGCTTCTGAATAATCGCCAGCGACTTCTCATGCGACGCAAGCGCCTCCGCAGTTTTACCCATGTTTTTCTGGATTGTGCCGATGTTGCCCATGTTTACGGCCATGCTTCTCTGATAACTGGTGATGGCGGGGTTGGCGTCAGCTAGCTTCTGAAAAAGTGCCAACGACTTCTCGTACAACGCTAGCGCTTCCGCCGCGTTGCCCATTCGAAGTAGATTTCCCGCGATGGAAGTTTGGCTAGTGGCCAAGCCGCTCTGAAACTCAGTGACGGCGGGGTTGGCGTCGGCCAGCTTTTGATAGATTGCCATCGCCTTCTCGGACGCGGCCAGCGCCTCCGCAAAGCTGCCCCGACTAGATAGACCGAAGGCGATACGGGAATGAGCGTCGGCTAAGCGGCTCTGAAACTCAGGGACGGTAGGGTAGGCGTCGGCTGGCTTCTGAAGAATCGGCAACGACTTTTCGTACTCAGCCAACGCCTCCGCCGGCTTCCCGGTTTGCGACAGTAGCGAGCCGATTGTCGAGTGGCTCACGGCTAAGTCGTTCTGAAACTCGGTAACAGAGGGGTTAGCATCGGCCAGTTTCTGCTGAATTGCTTGTGCCTTTTCGTACGACTCTAGCGCCTCCGTCGCCTTTTGCGTTTTGGCCAAGAGGTCGCCGAGGTTCAAGTGACTGGCGGCCAAGTCGCGATGAAATCTGGTGACGGTGGGGTTGGCGTCGGCCAGCTTCTGAAAAATCGCTAGCGACCTTTCATACGCAGCCAGCGCCTCCGCCGGCTTCCCCGTCTTCGAATGAAGAACGGCGAGGTTGCCGATACTGGCAGCCAAAGTACTTTGAAAACTGGTGACAGCGGAGTTGGCGTCGGCAAGCTTTTGTTGGATGGCGAAAGCCTTCTCGTACGCGGCCAGGGCCTCCGCCGGTCTCCCCGTATGCGAATGATCTATGCCAATCCTGTGGTAACTGGCAGCCAAGTTGAGCTGGAACTGCTTGTCGGCGGGGTTGGCGTCGGCCAACTTCTGCTGGATGGCTAGAGCTTTCTCGTACGCGACCAGCGCCTCTGCCGGCTTCCCAGACTTCGAATGAAGCAAGCCGATGCTGTAGTGGGTCCAGGCCAATCCAGTCTGGAAACTAGTGATATCGGGGTTGGACTCGGCCAGCTTCTGGTAGATCGCCTGCGCCTTCCCATACGCAGCCAGTGACTCTGCTGGCTGCCCCGTCGCTGAATGAACCGAGCCGATGCCTTGCAGGCTTCGGGCCAGTTCTTGCCGGACGGCGTCGGTGGGCGTCTCCGCTTCCGTTTTCGCGGCAATAGCATGCGACTCCTCGTAGACGGCCATCGCTCCCTTCATGTCGCCCGTTTCTCTTAGCAGGTATCCCACCAAAATCAGGCAACGGACCACATCCAGTCGAGACTCCAGGTCCGCTCCGGGCGCCGCCGCCAGTTCCCGTCGCACGACCAGCGCTTGGCGATAGACGGCCAGCGCCGCCTTTTGATCGTCTATCTTCTCCGTCAACTCGGCGAGTTTGAAATACCCGTCCGCCAAGGTTTTCCGTGACTTTGTGTCGATTTGGTCTTTTAGCAATTTCTCCAGATCGGAGTAAAACCCGGCCGCCTGTTTCAGTAGCTTCGTCCGCAGCGCCTTGAGTTCCTCGTTCTCCAGCAGCGATTCCTCCGTAACGCCGGTGTGAAACGTCTCAATCGCTTTCACTGCCATATCGAACCGCGCCTGCACCTTCGCTTGCTCTTCGGCCAATTCCTTATTCCGGGCCACGACTTTTGCTTGCTCAATCGCGAGTTCGGCGTTCTTTTCGCCTAGCGCATGGTTGGCGTTCGCTTGCACCGCCACCACCGCACCCAGCCCGCCCAGCACTGTCAGCAGCACTAGACTCGCTGCGATAATCGGCCCCTTGTGCTTGCGAATGTACTTTTGGATGCGATACCCGGCGCTCGGGGGCCGGGCTTCGACTACTTCATCGGTTAGATAGCGCTGGATGTCCCGGGCGAGCCCATTCGCCGTCTCATAGCGTCGATTGCGATTCTTCTCCAGCGCCTTCATCACCACCCAGTCGAGTTCCCCCGTGAGCGATTTGCTCAGTTGCTTCGGATCGATACTCCTCTGTGCCGCAATACGCGGCAGACTCGCACTTCCGCTCAGGCGCGTACTCGGCCTCGGTGGTTCGACTTCCTTGATCAGCCGCAAGACTTCATTGTAGGCCGCTTCTTTGAGTTGCTTTTGTTCGAGGGGTGTCGTGCCGGTCAGCAGCTCATAGAGAATCACTCCCAGCGAATAGATATCGGTTCGTGTATCGACATCGAGATTATTGTGCTCGGCCTGCTCGGGGCTCATGTAGAGCGGGGTGCCCACCATCATCCCAAAGGCAGTGTGAATCGTGTGCTCCGTCAGCGACTGATGCATCGCCTTCGCCAAACCGAAGTCAATTACTTTCGGCACCGGCTTGCCATCGTAGAGGCAGATTAAGATGTTCGACGGTTTGAGATCGCGATGGATAATGCCTTTCTGATGCGCATGTTGGACCGCTTGGCAAACGGGAATGAGTAGATTGAGCCGTTCTTTCAGGGATAGCTTGGCTTCGTTGCAATATTCGGTGAGGGGAACGCCTTTGACGAATTCCATTACGAAGTAGGGGCGGCCTTGCTCCGTTACGCCGCCGTCGAAGACTTTGGCGATGTTCGGATGATCCATTAACGCGAGAGCCTGACGCTCGGCTTCGAAGCGAGCCAAGACTTGGGCGCTGTCCATTCCGGCTTTGACGAGCTTGACTGCGACTTTGCGCTTTATGGGCTCCTTCTGTTCGGCCATCCAGACAGCGCCCATGCCGCCGACGCCGATTTGTTCTAGGAGCTTGTAGCGGCCGGCGATGATTTCGCCGGGGTGTTGGATTTGGGAGACGTGAATTCCGGTTTGATTGACGCCGGCTGGTGGGCGGTCGAGGAGATGGTTGGCTTTGTCTTGTGCCCAAAGAAGGGCATCGATTTGTTGGCGCAATTGAGGTGCGTCCGCACATTGGGCGTCGAGGAATTCGCTTCGCTGGTCGGCGGGTAGTGCGACGACGCCAGCGCAGATCGATTCGATTTGATTGGCGTTGTCTGACATCACTCGCTCCC
>JBKJSI010000030.1:0-9735 GCA_046595915.1 Pirellulaceae bacterium | reverse complement strand
TCGGTCAGCGTCTCCACTGGCAAGATATTAACGCTCACCGATCCACTGGAGATTTGGACGGTCGAAGTGAGGGTGTTATCTTGGGAGAACGTCACCGTTCCACCTGCAAATTGCATGGTCGTTGAAAACGTCCCCGCACTGGTGAAGTTCATCGTCCCGGCGCTGAAGACCGACGTTCCTGAGCCAATAATCGATGAGCCTGCGCCGAACGTCTGCACGCCATTTGAAAAAGTTAGCGTCGTTCCTGATGATAGGTCAAAAGTTCCGTTATGGATGGCGTCGCTCGCGCCCTGAAACGTCGCGGAGCCGGTCTGAATTTCGATCGTTCCGTCATTTTCAAACGTCGGCGTACCAACGATGCTCGCGTTGAAGTTGAAGGCGCCCGCGCCAGAGGAGCGGCGAATCAGTCCTTGATTGAGAATGCTAGAGGACGCCCCGCCGGAGAGGTTAAGGCCGCCGCTGGCTGCGGTAATCAAATATTGGCCGGTTGCTTCGTTGAGAAACGTGCCGGTGACTCCCACGGACGCAGTCCCGGTGTGATTGATCGTCCCCGCATTGACGAAATTGACGCCGAGGCTCGGAACCGTGTTGCCGATGGCGACCGTTCCCGTATTGCGAATCGTACCTGAGCCGCCAAGCGAACCGCTGCTGAGTGAAATGTTCGCTGAACTCAGCGTGACCGTCTTCCCAGGCGAAACACTAATCGTCCCTCCGGAAACGGTGACGCCCGTCGAGATTGTCAAATTGTCCGTAAAATTCATCGTCCCGCCATTGAAGATCGCCGTTCCAGCGCCTGTGATCGCGGAACCTGTTCCAAAGGTTTGCACGCCATTGGAAAAGGTCAATGTCGTGCCCGATGACAAGTTAAACGTACCGTTGTGAGTCGCGTTCTCGGCGCCTTGCACCGTCGCCGAACCCGTTTGAATCGACACCGTGCCATCATTCTGGAACGACGGAGTTCCAACGATGCTCGCATTGAAATTGAAGACGCCTGCGCCAGCGGACCTGGTGATCGTTCCTAAGTTCACCACGCCAAGACTGGTAGCGAAGGCATTGAGGCCGCCGCTCGCTGCCGTAATGTTGTAGTTGGCCCCAACGTCATTGGTGAATGATCCCGCCCCGCTTGCAGTGACCGTTGCGGTCCCCGAATGGTTGATCGTTCCCGCGTTCACAAATGCCGTGGAAAAGGTCGGCCCCGTCCCCGTAGAAATGCTCATCGTGCCGGTATTGCGCATCGTCCCCGTGCCATTGACCGTCATTCCGGCGATCGATGGCGATCCCGTGAGGGTCAATGTCGAGAGTGCGGCGATGCTCGTTGTCCCGGCGCCGTTAAACAGTGCGTTGTTGGCGGTAATATTTGCATTGAAATTGTAAGTGCCGGTCCCAAATGAAATGACACCCACGGCGCTTGTTGTGAACGAGGCGCCTGCATTGAAATTGTGTGTTCCTCCGCCAAACGTCACCGTGCCAAAAGAAGTTGCATCAAATTGCCCGCTATGCGTTCCCGTCGGCATCGTCACATTGACATTCGCCGCGCGAACGATGCCCGAATTGTTGAGTTGCCCCGCGAGTGTCGTGGTGACGGAGGAAGTCAAAAGCCCCTGATTCTGAAAAACACCGCTCGACATCGTAATGGCGCTAGACGCACTGCCAGAGATCGAAAACGTACCGCCGCCCGCATTGACAAACGTACTCGTATTGATCGCCAACTGGCTGCCGCTACTCCCTGTTAGTGCAAACGTAGCGGCATTGGTGAATGTCGCATTCTGAAGGGCCTTGCTCGTCGTGCCGCCAAAGCTCCAAGTTCCTTGATTCGAAACGGCTGTCGATGTTCCTGCTCGACCAAGTTGCCCCGTTCCGGTCCAGTTATTAGTCGTTCCTGACGGAGTCGTCAGCGTCGCGTTGCTCGAAAGGATGCCGCCCGACAAGTCGAGGCCCTGCGGAAAAGTCGTTGCCGTTTGAAGCGTAAAGGTCCCCGAGGAAAAATTAATTTTCTCAAACGTCTTTAACGTTGTCAGATCGACGGTAACGTTGCCAACGATCGTGGGAGTTCCCGCCAAGTCAGAAATGAGCACTTCATCGGTGTTAACCGGCAACGTATTCGAATCCCAGTTCGCCGCATCGCCCCAGTTCAACGTCGCCGCGCCGCCATCCCATTGCCGATCAGCCCATTCGCCGACCACAAACTGATCCCCTTCAATGCCATACTCCAGCGTGATCTCCGCTCCACCTGCGAAGTTCGTGTCGAGCGACCAGTCCGCAGGGTTAGCGGGGATAGCGCCCGTGTCTTCCACGACGCCCAGATTGTCGGTCCCGTTGTTATCCCAATCTCCAGTCACCGGAATCGCTGCATCGGAGCCAAAGGTATACGTATGATCGACAGCCTGTCCCGATCCTGTTCCGGGATGCGCCGGATAAGGAGTAACTCCCGCATCCGCATCATGCACGTACCACGTAAACGTCCCGCCGCCAGCGCGCACTGCCGCGACATCCGCGCGCCCATCGCCATTGAAGTCGCCCACTAGCGGAAGGTCGGTATTGAGCCCAAACGTAAAAGACGCGTTGACGCTCACCGTCGAGTCATCGGTCGGGAAGGGAGTCGCGCCTGGCACGGCGTAGCGAACGTACCAGTCCAAAAAGCCGCCGTTGGCGCGCACCGCGATGGCGTCGTCAAAGCCATCGCCATTCATGTCCGCGACAAGGGCTTGGTCGCCATTGAGCCCAAACCGAAACAGGAATTCTTCGGTGGTATCGCGATCAGTATCGCCTAGCCATTGGAGCGCGGCGCCATTGTTCCTCGCCACAATAGCCTGATCGAAACCAAGCTGCCGAAAATCGCCTGACAGCACCTGATCGTCCGCCCCGGAGCCCCCGACGGAGGTGGCGCTAAAGCCAAAGTGAAAAGCGACCTCCTGTGTCGAGTCGCGCGGGCCGCCAAGGGGATCTGTGTCGAGCAAATACTGCATCAAGTCGTTGGCGTGCGAAAGATCCGGGCGCACAGCTCCTACATAAACAGCCATCAGCGTCCGACTCTCCAGCACTTCATACGTCCTTCGGCGCCGCAGTGGCGCGAGCAGTTTTCGGCGGCGATCAGTGCGGATGCGAGGATGTTGACTGGAGGCAAGACGACGAAGCCAATCGCGTAGCATCATGAATACACCGGTGGGACTATCAATCAAGTGATAAGTAAGTTATCACTACATACCATGTACTTCTGCGTGAAAACTCGAAGGCGCACGGGGACGCGCATAAGGCGGGCGCAAAAGTCCATCCAGATTGAACTACTTGTAAAGTGGAATCAAGGGACTTGTTGAAATCTTCAGGGATTGAAACAAGTGTTTTAGTCACTGCCCGGAAAGTACCCATTAGACAGTTTACCAACCACCATCAAACAGCTCTCGCGAGTTGTTTAGCGTCCGGTCGACTAGTCACGCTGAGTGAAACGCCATGCGTGAAAACCTCAAGTCATGTTTCAGAATTGAGCCAAGCGAAAACTGGGCGTGGCAAGCAACCTTCATGCGCGATTGCAGGCGTTGAACGCCCAAAATCGCCGCCGAATTCTCAAGATAGTGCTGAATGGAGAGCGCAACAGTTGAGATGCAACTCCACTCGCGTCGCCTTGCATAAGTAGCGTCAAAACGATGACCGTGCATTTCAGGTTACCGCCACGTCTTGTGCGATTTTTTCATGCGACAGAATGATCGCATGTTTCAGAAATCGAAGCCGCCGCCCCAGTCGACTTGGGACGGTCCGCCTTCAAAACAGCAGGACGCGAGGATACCGTCGCATTTCAAGAACGCCACCTCAACTATCTGCCTAGCGCCTTCGAAGACATTTAGGCCTTGGGCGTCTTCCGCTTACCAAGCCAATCCGTATGAAACACACCCTCGCGATCGATTCGCTTGTAGGTGTGTGCGCCAAAGTAATCACGCTGCGCCTGTAGGAGATTGGCCGGCAACGTCGCCCGGCGATAACTGTCGTAATAAGAAAGAGCCGTGCTGAAAGCCGGGGCAGGCAAACCGAGTTGTGCCGCAAGAGCGACGACGCGTCGCCAAGCCGTTTGAGCCTTGGCGGTCGCTTGCGTGAAGAAGGGATGAATCAAGAGATTCTCAAGATTCGGATGCTCATCAAACGCTTCCTTGATACGATCGAGGAACTTCGCCCGAATAATGCACCCGCCGCGCCAAAGCATCGCACAATCGCCGTAATTCAGCGGCCAATCATGTTCCTTGGCGGCAGCCTGTAATTGCACAAAGCCTTGGGCATAGCTGCAAATTTTCGAGGCATAAAGCGCTTGTCGCACTTCTTCGATGAACACCTTGCGATCGGTAATGCCCGCGTCGCTTGCCTTCATCGAGGGGCCCGCGAGAATCTTGCTCGCTCGCACTCGTTCATCCTTAATCGCGGAAATGCAGCGCGCGAACACGGCTTGCGTGACGAGCGTGCTGGGAACACCAAGATCAAGCGCAAGCTGGCTCATCCATTTACCGGTACCTTTGGCCCCAGCCGAATCGAGTACCTTGTCGACCATGTCGCCATCCGCCAGATCATCCTTCACGCTAAAAATATCGCGCGAAATCTCAATCAAGTAACTCTGCAGCTCGCCACGATTCCATTCATCAAACACGTCATAAAGTTCGGCGTTGCTGAGGCCCAAAACATCCTTGAGCATCAAATAGGCTTCGCAGATCAACTGCATGTCGCCGTACTCAATGCCGTTATGCACCATCTTCACATAGTGCCCCGCGCCGCGCGGTCCGACCCATTCGCAGCAAGGAATGTCATTTTTCGGCCCCACCTTCGCCGCGATCGCTTGAAACACTGGCTTCACGAGCGGCCAAGCGGCAGTGCTGCCACCCGGCATCATGCTCGGTCCCTTGAGCGCGCCCTCTTCACCGCCGGAGACGCCGGTGCCGATATAGAGCAGGCCCTTGCTCTCGACATACTTTGTGCGGCGCTCGGTATTCGAGTAATACTCATTGCCGCCATCGATCAGCACATCGCCTGGCGATAGAAGCGGAATCAGCTGATCAATGAGTTGATCGACCGCATCGCCCGCCTTGACCATCATCATGATCTTTCGCGGCGCCTTCACCGCTTTGACCAAATCTTGCAGCGAATGACAGCCAACAAACTTCTTCCCCATCGCCCGACCATTGACGAGCTCATCCACCTTCTCGGTCGTGCGATTGAACACCGCAATGCGATACCCCCGGCTCTCAATATTGAGCGCCAGGTTCTCCCCCATCACGGCCAAACCAATCAAACCAAAATCCGCAAGCTCGCTCATTTCGTTACCACGAAGGCACGAAGAACACTAAGAAATACCCGGTTGTAGGGCTTCTGTGCTCTTCCCTTCGTGTCCTTTGTGTCTTTGTGGTGAAAAATTGAACTATGAATTAACAGGAAAACTTGGCTTCTCAGGCAGATAGCGATCGAATTCCGCCAGCAGATGTTCTTGATAAGCGCCTGCGAACGAACCATTCAGGAACTTCGCGACGCCCTCCTCAAAAAATCGCTTCCAGCTCGCGTCTTCATGCCCTGGGTTGATCGGATAGAAGAGGCACTTGTTCGCCTTCGCCGCCGAATAGTCGCCAGGGGCATCGCCAATCATCAGCACCTTGTTCGCGGCATACTTCGGCGCGATCTGCAAAATCTCTTTCTTCGTGCCAACCTCTTGGCCGCAGATCTGAGCGACATATTTGGCGATATCGTGTTCTTCCCATTCCTGCTTGAGCGCGACAAAGGGCGTCGCCGAGCAAACAATCATGTCACAACTCGGCGCCAGCTTCTCAAGCGACTCGCGAACAAAGGGAAAGGGCGGCACCCCATGCACCATCGACTTCACGGTCGCATTGACCGCCTTGGACCACTGCAGCGCCTTCGTCAGCGCCGGGTCATTCGTCTCGGCAACCTTCTTCTCGAGCGCCGGATCACCAAGCTTCGTCTCAGTCTTCACCCAGTTGGCGAGCGTCGGCGGAATCTCGACCTTTACGCCGCGCCCAATCACATCGGGCCGCTTTTGTAGCCACTCGAGCGTCTCAATCAGCGCCGGAAAACGATTGATCCCGCGGCTCTTCGAGTAAAGATTGACAAACTCCGCCGCCTCACGGGCGTACTTGCTGATCGCCTGCAGATCGAAGTAATTGATCGTATTCGGAATGAAGCACTCTTTATGCTTCAGTTCCATCGTATCAAACGCGCAACCATCCGAATCGATGGCAACCAGAAACTCATGCATAGGTACTAATTCAATCATGTTTTGTTTGTAGTACTTTTTTCTTTACCACGAAGGCACAAAGAGAAGAAGTAACATTCGACGATAAGGTCAGGCACAGCTTGACCTACGTTAATGTCACTCGCATTTCCTTAATGCCTTCGTGTCTTTGTGGTGAAAACGCATTTAAAAGAGCTATTTCTTCTTCCGATCAGCAGCAGGGATGTAATCGCCCAGCTTCTTCTCAGCAAAGATCGGCTTGAGCCTCGTCATTCTGGCTCGACCGCCGACCATCGGCAGCGTCAGCATATCTTCACCGACGAGCGGCTTGGCATAACGAATGAAGTCATCGGTGACATCAAATCCGCTCGGCGCAATCCACTGCTTCGGGAAAGTCCGCTCGCTGTTCGCAACCTTATCGAGCGGCGCCTTATCGTAATAGACGCTGTAAATCGGTCCTGGCTTCCGCAAGATCGTCGCCATGTAGCCGCTCTGGCCAGTCGCGGCGAGTTCGGCGCACATTTCACCGGCATGATACGCCTCATCGAGATCGACGGTCGATGCATAAGCCATCGAGTGCCGCTGATCGGTGCCTGGAGTATTGCCGCGAGCTTTGCCTTTGGCGTTGAGGCCAACCTTATTGAGATAGTTCACCACTGTCTGGCAAACCGTGGTCTCGCTCGAGCTGAACTGGGTATGGCCAAATGAATCCGTCACCTTGCCGATGTCGCCGACATCAAACCCTTCACTGACGACAACAATACAGCGACCATCTTTCTTCAGCTGATCATTCACATTGTCCGCCAACTGCTGCAGCGAACAGGGGCTCTCCGCAAGATAGATTTGGAGCGGCATTTGGCGATCCGGATCAGCCAGTCGCGCCGCAGCCGGGATATACCCAATCTTGCGACCCATCGCCTGCATCACTAGCACCGGATCAGCAGGGCAGCTGCCACCATTTTCTTCGTTCGCATATTGAACAGCATGCATCCAATACTTCGCCGTCGAAGCATAGCCCGGCGTGTGGTCAATCAGCTTGAATTCGCTGTCGCCCACATCGTTGTCGATCGTCTTCGGTCCGCCGATGCCAATCAGGTCGATTCCCCGCTCGTGAGCCAGCTGTGCCACCTTATTGGCGGTGTCCATCGAGTCATTGCCGCCGATGTAGACAAAATAGCCGACATTATGCGCCTTGAAGATCTCGAGCACCCGGTCGAAATCCTCCGGGTAATCCTTTTTCAGTTTGTAGCGGCATGTGCCAATCGACCCCGCCGCCGGCGTATACCTCAGGAGTGCAATCTCATCAGGGCACTGGCCCGAAAGATCAAGCAGTTCTTCCTTCAGCACGCCCTCGATTCCATGCCAGGCGCCATAAATCTTCCCGATCTGCGGATACCCCCGCGCGGCTTCAATCAGCCCTCGCAGCGTGTTGTTAATGACCGGGCTAGGCCCGCCGCTTTGGGCCACAACTAGATTTTTAGGGCTCGCCATAGAGAAACCGTCACACACACCCAAAGAGGAGGCGATTTGGCAAACTAGGTAAGAAAAGACGCCCCAGTTAGCGTTCAAACCACGAGGAAGGCAGGATTCTATCCGCCTCCGCATTCCCCCTCAATTGGCCCCCAATCTCGCTGATTTACACACCAGAGGCATTCCGCTTGGTGTCTTCAGGTCGATTCGCAAGTGTCGTCTAAATGATTACGCATTGTATCGGTCCACATCGCCTACTCGCTTACCAAATCATGACGCAAACATTTATGGGGAAACGACTTGGATCACAATACAAGTCGACATTGGCACGCCCATCGCATCGTATTCGACCATCAAGCGAACTGAAATTACCGCTCAGACGATTCGCCAAACTCAAAAACACCAACAGAAGTAAGGAATGTTCCAATGAAAAGCACCATTGTGACCGGCGTCCTCTCGCTCATGGCTCTCGCCGCGATGACTCTCTCGGCCAATGCCCAGTTCCCACTCATCCGCGGAGTCGCCCGCACCGGAGTTCGTGTCGGCGCCCCAGGCGTCGACGTGAATGTCGGCCCCGGCGTCGCCGTAAACGCCACCGGCGTGGTCGTCGCCCGCCCCGGTTTGGCAATGATGCGAACCGCTTGGATCGGCCGACCGCTTCTCTCCAGCTCGGTGACCGCCAGCGCCGCCATGACAAGCTCCGCGGTGATGACCGACTCGGTTGCCTACGCCAACCAAACCATTTACAGCGAACCGATGGTTAGCGGCGTCGCAACAACGGTCACGAGCGGCGCGGTCTACGGAACGCCCGTCTACAGTGCCCCGGCATATAGCACGCCAGTCTATAGCAGCACCACAATGTCGAGCGGCGCCACCTACGGGGGCAGCGCCTCTTACAGCAGTAGTGCGAGCTACAGCGGCGGCGTGGCGGCAAGCTCGAGTGTCGTTACGCATGCGACGCCCGTCTATGGCGCCGCGGTCAATAGCGGCGTGGTCGTGAGCCGTCCCGCCGTGGGCGTTGGCGTCGGTGGCGGCGCCGTGAATGTCAATACGCGTCGCGTCGGCGTCTTTGTTGGCCGCTAAGCCAACAAGATGTCACCGGAACAGAGAACGCCGACGGGCGGGGCGAGTCAAAAGACTCGCCCTTTTTTGTTTACTTATCCTGACAAGTTACTTTGCCGCCGCAAATGCCCGAAGTTCTTTTGGCAACGCAAACTCCACATCTTCCTTGCGAATATCTCGCGCTTCGACAACCGCCCCATACTCTTCGCGCATGTAGTCAAGCAGCTGCTGCACCAGCGACTCCGGCGCACTCGCGCCGGCAGTAACGAGGACGCACTTTTTCCCTTCAAACCAAGCGTTCTGCACGTCATCCACGCCGTCGACCAAGTGTGCTTCGATTCCCTTTTCCTTAGCGATCTCGCGTAATCGCTGGCTGTTGGAGCTATTTTGGCTCCCTACAACGAGCACCAAATCCGCCTCCGGCGCCAAGAGATGAATCGCCTCTTGCCGATTCTGCGTGGCGTAACAAATGTCATCTTTTGGCGGCGAGACAATTTGCGGGAATCGGCGCCTTAAAATCGCGATGATGCGATTTGCGTCATCGACCGAAAGCGTCGTCTGCGTGAGATAAGCGAGCTTCGCAGCTGGAGGAAACTCGATCTTCTCCGCCTGTTGTTCTGATTCGACGAGCTGCATAGCTTGTGGGGCCTCACCCATCGTGCCGACGACTTCATCGTGCCCCTCATGGCCGATCAGCAAAATCGTGTAGCCCTCTTTGGCATACTTCACCGCCTCGAGATGCACTTTAGTCACGAGCGGGCAGGTTGCATCGATCGCATAGAGCTTGCGCTCGCGGGCGACCTTGCGAATCTGCGGCGAAACGCCGTGCGCGGAGAAGAGCAAGTGGGACCCCATCGGCGCTTCATCAAGCGAGTTGATAAACACCGCCCCACGGTTTTGAAACGTCTCGACCACATATTTATTGTGAACGATTTCGTGATAAACGTAGATCGGCGTGCCAAACGCCTTGATCGCTAGATCAAGAC
>JBKJSI010000853.1:0-3469 GCA_046595915.1 Pirellulaceae bacterium | reverse complement strand
GCGAGAAACCTAATGCGGCGACCTACTCAAAACCGTCGACGACCCCGCAAGGGAGTCGCTGTTTCTGTAGCAGCGACTCCCTTGCGGGGTCGTCGACGGTTTTGAGTAGGTCGCCGCATTAGGTTTCTCGCAGAGGTCAAAATGGTCAGCTGAGAACGATCTACTCACCACAAGCGACAAGTTCCCGCGCATGGAACTCGAGTTTTTTTTCGCCCGCGACGCTCGTATGTTCTCGTTCTTTCAGCCGCTCTTGCATTTGGTTCAAATCATGCGCTAGGTCATGCCAGTAATCGCCTTTGCGAAGCTTGACAGTCTGATACTTGCCTTCACCGATCCCTCGAATCACGACTTTCATTCTCATGATGGGGCCCACAAACCGATGGCTCATCTTGATTGCGTCCCAGACCAGAACCGGAATCAACAACACTCCTGCGCCGACAAACGACCAGACTGCGGTCTGCAGCGTGAGAGAGAGATCCTTCGCATCCAGGGCGGCGCCGGCAAAATACTGGGCCAAGATGGAACAGCACCCTACCACGGCCATTAACACGAACCAGCGAGCCAGCAAATGTGCCGCATACCCGAATTGAACGGGCAAGTCCACAACGATTTGTCTGCGGTGCGTGGCCATAAGAGAGTTCCCCACCCGAGACGTTCTCATTGGCTGACAGCCAAATGCGAGCCTCTGATTTGGAACCCTACTTCAGAATTGGCGTTTGAGAGACGAAATGAACGTGCGAATCATTAATATTGGCGTGATCCTCAAAAGAATCAGATAGTGCGCTAGTTGGTGCGAAATCCAAGTCGCCAATGTTGACGAATTGCAACCTAAATCTGCGTCGACAATGCCTAGAGATAAGACAAAACGGCCGAAACCCAAAGCGATCGGCTGTCAGCCGGCGCTTCATGCGCTACCTCTTGAGCCTGTTGGGTTGAGGGAATTGCAGCGAAAGGAATCTCCGAGATCAACGTGAGTAACGCGAAAAAACCCTAGTCGGCAGAACTGCCAACTAGGGTTGCGATCTTGCGAAGAGCAGGTTGAGTCACGATCGGTTAAAGGAATTTCTCAAAACTAGCAGGGCTCGTCGCCGTGCCGCGGGTTCGCTTATAAGTGTCGGTTCCTGATCCGCCGTTGATCGACGAAGAAGAGA
Organism: Pirellulaceae bacterium; assembly: GCA_046595915.1. Lineage (GTDB taxonomy): Bacteria > Planctomycetota > Planctomycetia > Pirellulales > Pirellulaceae > JBKJSI01. The sequence continues at coordinate 2,318 of JBKJSI010000853.1, read as the reverse complement.
ACACGGCGTCTACCAGGTTGATCGAATCGTCGCCCGCACCCAGATTTACATCGAGTTTGCCGGTGATTTTCGAAGTCCGAATATCCAACTTGTCGGCGCCGCCGCCCATTTCAACTTTGAGCCCGGTCTTGATCGTTGACTTCTCAACATTGAGCACATCGGCGTCGTTTTCGCTGCCACCCATGCGGATGCTCGCGAATTGGTTGTCGGTTGTCTTAACGTTGCTGACCAGGGCATAGTCTTTCCCGGTCCCCATGTCGATCTCGAGATCTTCGCAGACCATTGCGGCTCGAGTGAAGTGATTTCCAAGCCACAGTGAATCAGCTCCGCTACCCAAGGAAATTCGTAGATCTTTATCCGGCGAGAAGCGATCCACAAAAGTCTGGCCATTCACCTTGGTGCCGCTATGCCCAAAGATGCGATAGGCGCCATTATCAAGTTGCCACACTTCGATTTGGTTCGCGTTATTGTCGCCAGCCACTCGCACTTCGTTGGCCACAACACTGACGGTCACGTTACCGGCCATCAGTTCTCGGTTTTCAAGGCTCTCACACTTCAGAGTTCGGTTGTTCGTACGCATCACTTTTCTCCTGCTTTCGTTGGTTTCAAGTTTTTTATTCTGTTGCGGCTTTCCGAATCGGACTGCCTCACATGGGAGATACCGATAAACCACCGGATTGCCCGCCAACGAAGTCCCAAAATCTTTTTGGGTTGAAGAAAAGTCCGCGAAAACAGATAGTTGCTTCGCTTGCAATTAGTTTAGCGAACACTAAACTATCGAGCATGGACGATGTCTTTTCAGTACTTTCTGATGCCCGCCGACGCGAAATCCTGAAGCAACTCACCCATGGGGAACTCCGCGCGGGAGACGTTCGCCGGGCCCATCCTTCGGTCACCTTTGGCGCGATCTCACAGCACCTCAAAGTGCTCGAGCGGGCCGGCCTTGTCCGCATGCGCCAAGCTGGCCGCAATCGGTTTTATGAGACCAACCTCGAAGCTTTGTTGCCGCTGCGGCAATGGCTCGACTGGATGTGGGACCATTCGCTCGACCGCTTAAAGCAACTGGCCGAGTCCGAAGCCGCCACTCCAACCCAACCTAGCGATTCACAGGATCAAACTCATGAACCACCCCAGCGCCGAAAGCCACCCGCACGGAACCTACCTCGTCGAACGCGACCTGGTGATCGCCGCGCCACGTGAAGTGGTCTTCCGCTACTTTACTGACAGCGATCGCTGGGCCAGCTGGTGGGGCCAAGGATCAAGCATCGAACCCCGCGCCGGCGCACCTTATCTCATCCGCTACCCCAACGGCGCCACCGCTTCGGGTGTAGTCGTCGAAGTCGCACCGCCCGGGCGACTCGTGCTGACTTACGGCTACGACGATCCATCGAAGCCGATTCCACCTGGTGGTTCGAAGGTCGTCATCACACTAGAAGAGCACCCGCGCGGAACACTTTTGAAACTACGCCATCATGTTGACACCGAAGCCCTCCGCGAAATGCATGTCCCCGGCTGGCGATATCAACTGGCGGTTTTTGCGCAGGTCGTTACGAAAGCCAATTTCGGCGACGCCGGCGAAAAGATCGATGCGTATTACCAAGCGTGGTCGGTTACTGACCCCGCCGAAAGAAAGAGTCTGCTTGAATCCTGTGCGGCGCCTGATATCGCGTTCGCCGATGCGTTCGGCTGCACCCTGGGAATTGCGGATTTGATTGGCCACATCGCAGCTTGTTCGGTCCATTTTCCTGGCGTGATCCTTCGCCCGACAGCCGCCCCTCGCATGACGCACGCGATCGCGATTTCGGATTGGGAAGCGGTGATGGGAGCCACAACGGTGATGCGCGGCAGTAATGTGTTTGAATTCGCTCCAAGCGGAATGATTTCGCAAGTGACCGGAATCGGGGCTCAATTGTAACCCGCGATCAATAATCTGAGAGCGACCTGTAACTCCCAACCCATTTTCGTTGACGACGTTATTGCTTGATCACCATGCACTGCGTCGATGGTAGTTCGATTACTTTTTCGGATTTGTCGGAGAAAAACTCGGTGAAGGCCTGTTCGACGCCGGCGAGGAGGCCGTAGTCGTGCGATAGCATTACGCCGTAGGAGATCATCCGCGGGTAGAAGTATTCAAGGCAGGCCTTAGTGCCAGCGTAGAGATCGATATCGAAATGGACGAAGGAATATTTCTGTTCGGGCACGTTGGCTGTCGACTCGGGGAAGATTCCTTTGAAGTATTGAATGTTTGAATAGCTCGCGAGATAGGCCTTCACTTCATCAAGGCCGTACGCGTACTGATGTTTGCGATGGACGCTGCG
>JBKJSI010000798.1:0-3865 GCA_046595915.1 Pirellulaceae bacterium | reverse complement strand
AGCGTCTTCGCCAAACTCTTCTTGGAAGGTCGACCGGACGAGGTGCTGGCGCAGGCTCGACGATTGGAAGATGGTCAGAGCGTGCTCGACGCAGTCCGCGACCAAGCCAGGCGGCTTCAGCCGGCCCTCGGGACAAGCGATCGCGAAAAACTCGACGAGTATTTCACCAGCGTTCGCGAACTGGAGCAGCGTCTTGCCGAAGCCGAAGCATGGGCCAAAAAGCCTAAGCCCAAGGTCGACGCCAAGCCGCCGCAAAACGTTACCAACAGCGCCGACCTGATTGGCAAGACGCGGCTCTGGTTTGACCTGGTTCATTTGGCGCTGCAAACCGACTCGAGCAGGCTCGTCACATTGCAACTCTTGGGCACCAGCAGTGTGCCGCCGATTCAGGGGGTAAGCCAGGGACATCACGATCTCTCGCATCACGGCATGGACCCGAAGAAAATCGCCGAGTTGAAGATTCTCGAGCTAGAGCAAATGAAGACGCTGCGCGACTTTCTAAACCAGCTCAAGCAGACACAGGAAGAAGGCGAAAACTTGCTCGATCGGACGATGGTGTTCTTCAGCAGCAACCTGGGTGACGCAGGCAAGCATAGCGTGAAGAATTTGCCAGTCTTGCTGGCCGGAGGTGGCTTCAAACATGGCCAACATATCGCTTTCGATGAAAACGACCACCCGCCGCTCTGCAACCTGTTCGTGAACATGCTTCAGCAGATGGGCATCGAAGCCGACAAGTTCGGCTCCAGCACCGGCACACTCACGGCGTTGTAAGCCGTGCTATGGGCCACGCGACATTGGGGAGTTTTCCTCGCGAGTTCTCGCCACTTTCAGCACCTCTGTCGAGTGGCCCGGATCGATCCCCGGCAGTTCCAACTAGAAGGATTTCTGCCGATCATGGAGGCATAACCTCAACCACCCGCGCGCAGCGCCGGTACGATCATCGCCTCCGGGAACTGGTCTGCAATGCCAAGGACGTGGACGTGGCGGTCCGGCAAGGAGTGCCCCGATCCACGGCGCACGGTTAACTTGCGCCGGCGCAAACGGCTGTCGTGACGCTGCACGCCCTCAACCAGGACGCCATGTGCCTGCAGCAAGAAGTGATCGCGCTTCTCCGTCGGGCGTGCCCACCCTGATGACCGACGGTGGAGCCGAAAACTTCAATTCGGCCGTCGATCAACTCGTTCAGACAGGAATGCTGAAACGCGTCCACGCTCAAACCGACATCCAGTTCTCGAACTCGATGATCGAATCCTGGTGGCGCGTACTCAAGCACCAGTGGCTGTACCTCCACCCGCTCGACACGCTGGCGACGGTGCAGAAGCTGGTCGCGTTCGACGTCGAGCAGCACAATTCGCACCTGCCGCACGCCGCGTTCAAAGGCCAGACGCCGGAAGAGATCTATTTTGGTGCTGGCGCCGACGTTCCCCAACAACTCCAGGCAGCCCTACAAGCTCGCTTGGCAGCCTTGCGCGCCCCGGCAGCCCAAAAGTTTGTCGATTCAAGAAACTCCGGCCAGTCTGGGGGGCATGGCCATAATCTTGCTCGCAAAATCTGGACTTTTCGTGGCTACTCAGATCGGCCAAGACGCGGACTCGCGCGAAAAGTCCCTAGAGTCGTAGCGCAGAGCACGCCGGGATGCAAACTACGAGTCACGAAAGAGAGGACGGGAAGTAAGAGAATGAGCAACAAATCTGGATCTCGCAGGATCGACACTGACTCGGCCATCCACATCTGGGCATTCGATTTTCTTTCCTCTTCAATATCAAAACGTCACGACTTTGACGCTAGAATCCTTGAGCAGATTTGTCAGCGGTTGGCCCATAGGCAGGACTTCGAGCTTGAGTTCTTTAAGCTTCTCCGTCACGCCGTAGGAATTGGCGCACATCACGCAGGCCTGGGTGATGACACCATCTTTTTGCATTTCGGCAATCTTGGCCTGGATGTCTTTGTCGGCAGCCAGCAGTCTGGCGCTGGGGCCCCAGACGATAATTCGCACTTCTCCAAACCACTTCGCCTTCTTGGCAGCATGGGCGTACATCAACACCATACGGTGAGCGACTTCCGGGTCGCCAGAAGTCCAGACGATGGCGATCTTTTCGCTTTCACCCTTGGAATCCGCCGGTACTGACGCCGGCTTGGTCTTCTCGGAGTCTTGCGCGCGAACAGGAGATTGGACGCCGAGGAAGGCAGCGGAGAAAGCGATGAGCAGCGTGAGTTGAACGGTTCGCATGTTGGGGGCTCGCATTAGTTGAATAGTCTTAAGTTCGGCAAAATACCCATCGCAAGCTACCAGACAGTCCTAAGCTTGGGAATTGCGAAAACCTTGGCAGCGTTGCTAATAAATCCGGGCAATTTGAGTCGTTTTCCGTGAATAGCGCGAGTCAGTGAGCCCATGCGTGGGATGAGAAACCGTGTCACACGTTGCGCCACAAAACCAGCGCGGTGGCCAAGGTCATCGCCCACGCAGCTCAGCAGAAACGCCGTCAGGGGCTCCAGGGAACGAAGAAGGACTTCCACTCGGCCCTGAACAACTTCAAGAAATATCGCCAGCACATGGACTTCGCCGAACGAAAGAAACGGGGCGATCCGATCGGCAGCGGCATCACGGAAGCAGGATGCAAGGTGATCTTCAATCAGCGACTCAAACAATCGGGAATGCGCTGGCATCGTCAGACGGGTCAATACATCGTCGACCTGCGAACGGCCCAGCGCAGCGGGATCTGGGGCCGAGTCTGGGAACGTTTAATGGTGTCCAGAACCTACTTGCCGCCGATAACTCGCACCAGGAATCCGAGCTACGATAAAACTGCCTGAATTCAGCTGCTACTGGCCCGACTGCACCCGAGCGTTGAAGCAATCTTCTTTTTAAAAAGATCGCTAGATCGGCCAGCGGGGCCAGCGCATCAAGCAAGTCGGCCATTACAAGACGATTCGACAAGTCCGCACTCACGTCACTCGGTAATAGGATTTCAAGAGCCCGCCCAACCGTTTGCGGCACTTGATCTCGCCCAACTCGGGCAGGGCATCTTGAGAAAGCTCGTGTCGGCGGTTCTTTTTGGCCTTCACGGGAATTTGGTTATCGAGCCCCTGATGCGGAGTAGTTGCCATAAAGTTAGGGGAAATCGACAAGGTTAAAAAAGCAAACGGTTTCGAGAATACTCTCTCGATCTCTTTTTTGTGAGTTCGAAGTGGGTTGCAGAGAAGGAGGATCGTTGACCTGCGAAAAAACCTGAGCAAGCGATGCCAGCTGGTTCATGAGATCAACTCCATGCTTCCGCCCCCCCCTTGCAAACCAGCCCCTCTTTCAACTCTCCAGCCTCGAAAACACGACGCTCGACTCCACATGGTTCGCGAGATTCAATTTTTCGGACCATATGGCTAAGCTACGCTTCAAAAACCAGCCGGGGCTCTGATTTAGTAGGATAGGCGCCGTCGGAATCAGGACAGCGGAGCAGGATCGAACGGATGCGGTGCGATGCCGTCTGCAAGAACAAGCCCGTCATCGCATCCGTGAGGAGGGAAGCCCCTCTTTGTCTCCCAAACAGTCTCAGGTCGAATAAGTACGGCATGGTGCGGGAAATTCCGGGTAGCATCATCAGCCCGTCAAGCCGGTCGATGCTACCATCTCGCACTCGTTGGTGGCCCGGTTTTCGGACGCCGCAAGGAAGGGAAGTCGCAGAAAATGAGCCAAAACAACACGCCGACCCCCGCACAAGACCCGCACGCCTTCCTCGCTGGGGGCGGCGAAATGGGCCGCTTGATCCGGTCGATGGACTGGTCGGAGACGCCGCTCGGCCCCGTCGAGTCGTGGCCGCAAAGCCTGCGCACGACCGTCAACATTTGCCTCGCCTCGGACTTGCCCATC
>JBKJSI010000474.1:0-5176 GCA_046595915.1 Pirellulaceae bacterium | reverse complement strand
TCCTAACGCACGTTGCAATTGCAATCGTTGGCCGCTACTCGAAAGTTCAGAACTTCCCATCGCTCCATGCGGATCGGTAATCAGCAAATCAACAAGCCGACTCCACTCCCAAAGATGTGAATCAGGATTGGCCACAAAAGCCTGCGTCGCATCGGACGATCGACCGCGACTTTCGGCGATATATCTCCGCGCGGGTTCTAACTCAGCCTCGCCGACGCCATCTCCCAAGGTCCAGGCGATAACCGAAGGAAAAACTCTCTGCTTTTGAACCGCTTTCGGATCAAAGACGGGCGGCGCAATAAGCCAAAGGCCACGCCGCATCGCTTCCTGATCTTGCTGTACCGTCGGTGGCTGACGCAACTCGACGGCGTTAAAACCGAGTGACTTGAGAAACTCGAGTGATTCACCGGAGTGCTCAATCGACCGAATGAACTCCGGTCGCCCATCCACTTCGAAAATACCAGCCGCTGTCTTCACTTGATGGGGTGCGACCGGACTTGCAGCGACCTTCGCATTGGGCGCCGTCGGACCGATAAGATCTTTGCCTTCGTCAAATTTCGCATGCCGCGTCTTTGTCTGGTTATCTTTGGCAAAGACGATTCCATCGATACTCAAACCATCAACACAAACCTGAACATCTCCAGCGCCACCGGCCTCTTCCACAACAATCAAATCGATATAGGCCTCAGCGGGATCGATTTTTCTGCCCACCGTTTTGCGCAGCGCCGGCAACTCGGAATCGAGTAGCGTTGCCATATCTTTGACTTTAAGCAGCGCCCAGCGATTCGCTTCGGTAACTTTGTCACCCAAAACGATCACCGAAGTCCGCTCACCCGTCTTCACGTCAACCGACCGTGGAAGTGAGATTCGAGCCCCCAATTGCGCACCGACGCGGCTCGATTTGACCCAGAGTTGAATGGTAAGTTCATCGATTACCAACATCGGGTCGATGCGATGTGCTAAGTGGACCGGCGCTTGACCTCGCTGAGTAACGTCCAACCTTTCGAAACCCTCGCCATCTAGCGCATTTTGAAATACACGCTGATGACGCCGTAATTGCTGCTTTGCCGATTTCGAGTAGAGCCACCAGCTGGTTTCAGGGGTCTCGAAAGAGTCCAACCACTGTGCCTGTGCCGGATTCGTAACAACCAACAACATTAGAAAAAAGACAAACCAGCCACATTTCGAGCAAAGCGCCCCAGGCCGATGCCGAACCGAGCCGTCTAGAAGACGGCGACCGCCTTCCGGGGGGGAGTCAAATTGCGTTTGCATCGAGTCGCGTTGCATTTGAGAAACAGCGCCAAGCCATTGATGCGAGGAAGCGTAAGTCGTGGATATATTAGGATTTGCGATTTCCCTCCAGATCAAATGTGGTAATTTAGCACCATGCAGCGTCGCCCGTCTGGCAGCTGATACCCCGTCCTAAGTCTCGCTCTCCAAACGATTTGCGACGAAAAAACGCGATTTCGGCGACAATTGGCGCAGCCTCTGCTTTAATGATTGTTCAACGTTCGACGCCGCTTCGGAAAAAGCTGGAGAATTCACCTTGAGCCTTGCACCGCAAACGACCGTTGCCCCCACGATTGCCGAAGAATTGCCCCGCGACATCATCGACCTCATAACCGCGATCTCCTCGCTGCCCCTGGAGCACCGAGTAGGCCTGACCCCGCTCGTCGAAAAAGTCCTGGAAAGCACCCGACGACGCCGTCGAATTTTGAACCTAGTGCAAGACGCACTAGGCCAATTGCGGCTCGATATGAAGTATTTGATCTTTGATCTGGAAGCAACGCGGCGAGAGCGAGACGAACTAAGGGCGCAAAACGACAATCAAACCGAGGGATTTGAATAGGGACAAGATTCGTACAAAAGCCTAGAAAACCTGAGGTGAGGAAGTTTTCCACCTAAAGCAATTTGTTGAAGGTGGATCGAACGCGAGATAAACTATCGGTAATCTTCGCGCTTAGCGTGGGGACGCGAAGTGCGCCGATAACTTTCTCTGGCCTTTTCGCGTGACGGACGCGAGGAACGTGACTGTGGAATTCAGCGCGGAGGAATTTGCGAGTAGAGCTGCGGAACTGGGGCTCGTCACGCCCCAACAGGTTTCCAATCTCTGGAGCCAAATACGTCAAGGTGAATGTTCGCTCGAGGAAATGCAATCCTTGATGCTTCGCAAGGAGATCTTGACGAAGTTCCAAATCGACCGGCTCTTGAAGGGTGAGAACACCGGCTATTTCTATGGCGACTATAAGGTTCTCTATATGGTTGGCGCCGGCACCTTCGCCCGCGTCTACCGAGCGGCTCACCGGGAAACGAAGAAAATCGTTGCGGTGAAGGTGCTTCGCAAGCGCTTTCGCGAAGACCAAAACACGCTCGAGCAGTTCCTTCGTGAAGGCACGATGGGGATCAAGTTACGGCACCCCAACGTCGTGCCCATCTACGAAGTCAATAAAAACCGGCACAATCCCTATATGATTTTGGAGTTTGTCGAAGGGAGTAACCTGCGCGAATTCGCCAAAGTACGTGGCAAACTAGATTTTCAAACCTCAACGAATCTCATTCTGGATGTAGTACAAGGCCTTCACTACGCGGGCGAAAAGGGAATTACCCACCGCGATCTCAAAATGTCCAACGTACTCGTTACGAGTCATGGAAAAGCAAAACTAGTGGACTTCGGCCTCGCAGCAGCGCTCGACGCCAACAATGAAATCGATTCCCCTAACGCCCGCACCATCGACTACGCCGCGCTCGAACGTTGCACGGGGGTTCGAAAGGACGACCTTCGGAGCGATATCTACTTCGCCGGATGTGTTTACTACAACATGCTCGCAGGCGTGCCACCGCTATTGGAAACACGCGATCGCTTGCTCCGTCTCAGCAACACCCGCTTTCAAGAAGTCAAACCAATCTTAGATCGAATCCCCGATCTACCGCGATACATTGCCAATCATATTTCCAAAGCGATGGAAATAAGCCCCGCCAAGCGATTTCAAACCACCGGCGAAATGCTCGCCGATCTCAAGCAAGTACAAAAACGCTTGCTTGCAGGCGAAATCGACTACGTTCCCGAAGAATCCCAGCCCGCTTTCTCCCCCAATATGGTCGATCAAGAACACCATGAGCGGCAAGAAACCGAGGAGGAAAAAGAAGGCGAAAACAAGACCGTCATGATCATCGAGTCAGACGTGAAAATGCAGGATGTGCTCCGCGAACGCCTGAAGAAACGCGGCTATCGGGTGCTCGTCTTCAGTGATCCGCATCGTGGACTTGCACGGTTCGAAGATGGTGATCGCATTGCCGATGTGGTCGTGTTTTGCGCCCATGAGCTCGGTGGAACGGCGCTTGAAGCCTTCAACAACTTCGCCAAAGCCTCAGTTACACAGAAGATTCCCGCGATCCTACTCATCAACGAGCGTCAGCAAGCGTTCATCGAGCATGCCGCGCTTTCCGAACATCACCTCAGCCTGACGATGCCAATCAAGGTAAACGAATTTCGCTCAGCACTGCGAAAGTTATTATTCCCCGACAGTGACGAAGCCGCTTAATCAGCTTTTGGGAATTGCCATCCCCATCTCTTTCATGACGATTTTCATATCGTCCCAAACATCCCGCTTTGCTGGCGGATTGCGAAGCAAGTAAGCTGGGTGATAAGTGGCATAGACCTTAATGCCACGATAATCATGTGCCCGACCGCGAAGTTTGCCAATCGCTTCTTTTGTTCGTAATAGCGCCTGCGCCGCACATGCGCCGAGGCAAACGATAAACTCTGGCCTTAGCGTTTCAAGTTGTCGCGTGAAGTAATTTCGACAATTCTCGACCTCATCCGGCAACGGAGTTCGATTGCTCGGTGGGCGACACTTCAGCGTATTGAGAATGTAGACATCCTCCCGCTTGAGCGTCATCGCCTCAATAATCTTGTCGAGCAGTTGACCCGCTCGCCCCACAAACGGCTCGCCCTGTTTATCCTCATCGGCCCCCGGCGCTTCACCAAAAAAGCAGAGCCGCGGCTGGATATTTCCAACACCAAAAACCGTCTGCGTCCGGCAACTCGCCAGCTCCTTGCACAGCGTGCAACCCACAACCTCCTTGCGAATCACCTCCAGCGCCGATTGCCTCGCCACGACACCTTTCGGCTTGGGATCGGGCCAAATCAATCCCGACTCTTCCATGCTCGGCGCCAACACATTTGGCTTCGCAGATCGGGCCATATCGGAAATTACCTCGTCGTTGACGGTTGGCTGCGTGGTGACGACCGTTGCCAAAGGGGCCGCTACCTCAACCGATTTTTGCTTGAAGCCGCCTGCTTCCAAATCTGGCCGTGCCGCAGGTAAAAAATCGACGCCAGCCTGCTTCCAGCCGCGTAGGACTTGCGCCGCTGCTTTACGGGTATTCAGGTCATCTTCCATTGGCGGCCAGCTCCCACGAATTAGCGGCGGGGCCCGATTCTAGCCCGATTTGACGCAGCTCAAAGCCCGCTTCCCATGCACGTTCGAACCGCTAATCAGCTACCCAAGACCTTAACTTTTCTCGACTTTTGGGTTAATCTGGGGGTTCATTCGTCCTCTTCACAAAGATTGTCACTCCAAATGGGCGTGCCACAGGTAGTTATCGTTGGTCGCCCTAATGTAGGGAAATCGAGCCTATTCAATTGGGTCGTGGGAAAGCGCGTCGCCATTGTCGACGACGTGGCAGGCGTCACACGCGACCGAATCACCCGCCTCATCGAAGAAGGCGGCCGCTTTTTCGAGATCGTCGACACCGGCGGCATCGGCGGCAATGACATCGATGACCTAACAACGGAAATCGACCAGCAAATCCAAATCGCCATCGATACGGCGGACGTGCTCATTCTGGTTGTGGATTCCCGCGCTGGCCTCACTCCCCTCGATCAAGAGGTCGCCCGCCGGCTCCACAAAGTCGACAAACCGGTCATCCTCGCCGCCAACAAGACCGACGCGCCCAATCTCGATAATCTCGCCAATGAGTTCCACCAACTCGGGCGCGGCAAGCTCGTTCGCGTCAGCACCAAACAAGACCGCAATAAGCAGGAACTCCTCGACCTGATCGTCGAGCGTCTTCCGCCCGAGTTGGACGACGCCGAGCCGCCGCCCGAAGAACCGCTCATGAAGGTCGCCATCGTCGGGCGACGCAACGTCGGCAAGAGCACATTCGTCAACAC